>JAGVUU010000132.1 GCA_019136105.1 Gammaproteobacteria bacterium | reverse complement strand
GGCGCCGTCCCGCATCAGGGTGGTGCCCAGCGTCGTCTCGCCCACGTTCTCGGCGCGCGCGGGGATGTCCACCGGTTCGTCGAGGTCGGTGCGCCGGAACGAGATGCCGCTGTTGGCGGGCGCAGGGCGCAGCACCATCAGCACCTTCTTGCCGGTGTGCAGGCCCACGCCGGTGGCGCGGATCGAGTTCTTGAGGGTTCGTTGCTTGAGCATGCTCGGGTGATGCGCGCCTGTCAGGGCGTTCCCAAGATTAAGTTAGCCGGAGATCTTACCACAGGGGGTCATTCCGCCATAACCCACTGATCTTCATGGACTAATGGACAAGCGGGCCGTGTGCGGCGAAGGCCATGGGAGGGCGGCGCAGCAATACCGCCCATCCCATGGCTCGCCCGCGGCCGGTCACGGAAGCCGGCCGCCGTCACGACCTCAGTCGGCCTGCCGGCGCAGGAACGCCGGGATGTCGAGGTAGGACTCGTCGCTGTCCATCCGCACGTCGTCACCCACCGCGCGGCGGCGGCGCATGTGCGTCGGGATCTCGAGGTCGGCGTAGTTCTCGAGCGGACGGCGCGCGGCGCGGCCGCCGGCCACGACCTGAACCGTGGGCTGCGCGCCCGGCGGCAGGCCGCGGGCCGCCATCGGACGTCCGATGCCGGTCGCCACGACGGTGACGCGGATCTGGTCGGTCATCTCCGGGTCGATCACGTAGCCGACGACCACGGTCGCGTCCTCGGACGCGTACTGCTTGATCGTGTCGCCGACGACGTGGAACTCGCTGGTGCGCAGGTCCATGCCGGCGGTGACGTTGATGAGCAGGCCATGCGCGCCGGAGAGGTTCACATCCTCGAGCAGCGGGCTCGAGATCGCGGCCTCGGCGGCGGCGCGGGCGCGGTTCTCGCCCGTGGCGGCGCCCGAACCCATCATCGCCATGCCGGTCTCGGCCATCACGGTACGCACGTCGGCGAAGTCGACGTTGATGAGGCCCGGCCGGGTGATCAGCTCGGCGATGCCCTGCACCGCGCCCTGCAGCACCTGGTTCGCGGACTTGAACGCGTCGAGCAGCGTCGTGTCGCCGCCGAGCACGGTGAGCAGCTTCTGGTTCGGGATGGTGATCAGCGAGTCGACGTACTTGCCGAGCTCCGCGATGCCTTGGTCAGCCAGCGAGAGGCGCTTGTTGCCTTCCATCTCGAACGGCTTGGTCACGACGGCGACCGTGAGGATGCCGAGTTCCTTCGCCACCTGCGCGACGACCGGCGCGGCGCCCGTGCCCGTGCCGCCGCCCATGCCGGCGGTGATGAAGATCATGTCGGAGCCGTCCACCAGCTCGACGATGCGGTCGCGGTCTTCCATCGCGGCCTGGCGGCCCACTTCGGGGTCGGCGCCCGCGCCGAGGCCCTTGGTGATGTTCGAGCCGATCTGCAGGCTCGTCTTCACCTTCGAGTGCTTGAGCGCCTGCGCATCGGTATTGATGCAGACGAAGTCGACGCCCTCGATGCCCGAGCCGACCATGTGGGTGACCGCATTGCCGCCGCCGCCGCCGACGCCGACCACCTTGATGACGGCCCCCTGATTTTCCGTGTCTGCGAGTACGAACATTGTTTGCTGCTCCGTGAGAAGAAAGTGACTAATGACTGATGATTAGTGACTGGTAAGAAACCGCTGCTGCTGAAACTGCTGCTCTCAAAACCTGCTGCCGCCCTTCCGCCTACTCCCTATTCCCTATTCCCTAATCCCTAAAAATTGCCCTGGAACCACGCCTTCATCCGGTCCACCACGCTGCGCACGTTGCCGGCCACCGGCGCCATGCGGCCGTGCCGGCGGATGTGGTTCTCGCGCCCGAACAGCAGGAGACCCACGCCGGTGGAGTGGATGGGATTGCGCACGACGTCCACGAGCCCGCTCACGCCCTGCGGCAGGCCGAGGCGCACGGGCGCGTGGAAGATTTCCTCGGCGAGCTCGATGGCGCCTTCCATCTTGGCGCTGCCGCCGGTGAGCACGATGCCCGCGGCGATCGAGTGCTCGAAACCGGCGCGCGCGAGTTCGTCGCGCACCAGCACGAAGATCTCCTCGTAGCGCGCTTCGACGACGCTCGCGAGCGTCTGGCGCGCGAGGCGCCGCGCCGGTCGGTCACCCACGCTCGGCACCTCGATGGTCTCGTCCGCATTCGCGAGCTGTGACAGCGCGCACGCGTACTTGATCTTGAGTTCCTCGGCGTGGTGCGTCGGCGTGCGCAGGCTCTGCGCGATGTCGTTCGTCACCATGTCGCCGGCAAGCGGGATCACCGCGGTGTGGCGGATCGCGCCGCCCGCGAACACCGCAACGTCGGTGGTGCCGCCGCCCACGTCGATCAGGCACACGCCGAGTTCCTTCTCGTCCTCGGCGAGCACGGCGTAGCTCGAGGCGAGCTGCTCGAGCACGATGTCCTCGACCTCGAGCCCGCAGCGCTGCACGCACTTCACGATGTTCTGCGCCGCGCTCTCGGCGCCGGTGACGATGTGCACCTTGGCCTCGAGGCGCACGCCCGACATGCCCACCGGCTCGCGGATGCCTTCCTGCGAATCGATGATGAATTCCTGCGGCAGGATGTGCAGGATCTTCTGGTCGGCCGGGATCGCCACGGCGCGCGCGGCGTCGATCACGCGGTCCACGTCGCCGGGCGCCACTTCCTTGTCGCGGATCGCGACGATGCCGTGCGAGTTGAGGCTGCGCACGTGGCTGCCCGCGATGCCCGCGAACACCGAGTGGATCTCGCAGCCGGCCATCAGCTCCGCCTCCTCGACGGCGCGCTGGATCGACTGCACGGTCGAGTCGATGTTGACGACCACGCCCTTCTTGAGCCCGCGCGACGGGTGCGAGCCCACGCCGACGACCTCGATGGTGCCGTCGGCGCCGAGCTCGCCGACGATCGCCACCACCTTAGAGGTGCCGATGTCGAGGCCGACGATCAGGTTGCGTTCCGGTTTCCTAGCCATCAGGTGTCGCGTCCTCCCGCGGGGCGACGGCGAGGGCGGAACGCGAGTTCCAGCCCACGCTGAATCCATTGGTGTAGCGCATGTCCACGTAGCCGATCTCCGCCGCGCGCTTCGCCACGAGGGGGCCCGCGAGGCGGATGAACCGGTCGAGACGATCGGTCACGGCGAGGCGGCCCAGGCGGACCCTCACGCCGTTGGCGAGTTCGAGTTCCCAGGCGCCGCGCTCGTCGAGGCGCACGCCGGTGAGGCGCACGCCAGCCTCGAGCAGGCGGCCCTGCGCATCCAGGTAGAGCTGCGCCACCATGCCCTCGCTGCCGTCGGGCCCTTCGAGCAGCGGCAGCTCCGGCGGCACGTAGCGAGCGTTGCGCAGGAACAGCTCGCCGCGCGCATTCAGCAGCCCGGTGTCGTTCCAGCGCGCCGCCGCCACCTGCTCGACGACGACGACGCGCAGCGCGTCCGGCCAGCGGCGGCTCACGACCGCGTGATCCACCCAGTCGATGCGCTCGATGCGTCCGCGGACTTCGTCGAGATCGACGCTCGCCAGGCCGCCGCGCGCCACTTCGACGACCGCAGCCTCGATTTCCGGCGGCGACACGCGCTGGAAGGATCCCTCGACCTGTACCCGCTGCACCGGACGGTCGAGCGCCAGCACGAGCAGCAGCGCGAGGGCGCCGATGCCGGCGGCCACGCCCGCCACGATGCCGGCCGCACGCCAGTCCACGCGCTCGAGGAGCGTGGGCCCCTCGTTGCGGACCTGCCGGCGGTTGCGCTTCTTCCAGGGCAGCGTCATGGCCGGTCACCCACCCTTCGCGTCGAAGCTGGTCTCGAGCACGCGCCAGACCAGCTCGTCGAACTCGATGCCACGTTGCCGGGCAGCCTTCGGTACCAGCGAGTGGCTGGTCATGCCGGGCGCGGTGTTCACCTCGAGCAACCAGGGACGGCCCGCGCGGTCGCGCATGAAATCGACGCGGCCCCAGCCGCTGCAGCCCGCGGCGAAGAACGCGGCGATCGCAAGGCTGCCGAGTTCCTGCTCCGTCGCACCGGAGGCGCCCGGGCACAGGTACTGCGTGTCCTCCGCGACGTACTTGGCGTGGTAGTCGTAGTACTCGCCCGCCGGCACGATGCGGATCGACGGCAACGCCTCTGTCCCAAGGACGGCGACGGTGTATTCGTCCCCTTCGATCAACTGCTCGACGAGCAGCGGCCCTTCGTAGCGTGCGGCGAGCTCGACCGCCGCCGCGAGGTCGGCATCCTTGAAGCAGCGGCTGACGCCGACGCTCGAGCCTTCGCAGGCGGGCTTGACGATCACTGGCAGGCCGATCTTGTGCGCGGCCGCCGCCACGTCGTCGCCACGCGACAGGCTCGCGTACGCCGGCGTCGGCAGGCCGAGCGACAGCCACACCTGCTTGGTGCGGATCTTGTCCATCGACAGCGCCGAGCCGAGGACGCCCGAGCCGGTGTACGGAACGCCGAGCGCCTCGAGCAGGCCCTGCAGCACGCCGTCCTCGCCGCCGCCGCGGTTGCCGTGCAGGATGTTGAAGACGCGGTCGAAGCGGCGGCCGCCGGGCGCCGTGAGTTCGCCCACCAGCGCGGGGATGCCGTCCACCGCGATGGCGTCCACGCCCTGGCGCACGAGGGCCTCGAGCACGTTGCGGCCCGAGTCGAGCGACACCTCGCGCTCCGACGACGTGCCGCCGAGCAGCACGGCCACGCGGCCGAAATCATGCGGATCGGTGATGCGTCGTGCGCGGGTCATGCGGCACCTCCGGCGCTGCCGGCGGCCGGCAGCGTCACGGGCAACTCGTGCGAGGCCGCGCCGATGCTGCCCGCGCCCATCGTCAGGACCACGTCGCCGTCGCGCACGATGCCGGCCAGCACCTGTGGCAATTCGTCGAGCGACTTGAGCAGCACCGGCTCGACGGCACCGCGCGAACGGATCGCGCGGCAGAGCGCCTTGCCGTCGGCGCCCGGGATCGGCGCCTCGCCGGCGGGATACACCTCGGCGACGATCAGTGCGTCGGCGGTCGACAGCACCTGCGCGAAATCGTCGAGCAGGTCGCGGGTGCGCGTGTAGCGGTGCGGCTCGAACACCAGCACGATGCGCCGGCCCTGCCACGCCTGGCGCGCGGCCTCGAGGGTCGCGGCGACCTCGGTCGGGTGATGGCCGTAGTCGTCCACGATCGTCACCCGGCCGCGCGCGGCCTGCACGTCGCCGATCACCTGCAGGCGGCGGTCGATGCCCTGGAAGCCCGCCAGCGCCCGCTGGATCGCCGCGTCGGCGATCTCGAGCTCGGTCGCGACCGCGATCGCCGATAGCGCGTTCAGCACGTTGTGCCGGCCCGGCAGGTTGAGCGTGATCGGCAGCGGCCCGGCAACCCCGGGCCGCAACACGTCGAACTTCGACTGGCCGCCGTGGCGCTGCACGTTGACGGCGCGGAAGTCGACGCCCTCGTCGAAGCCATAGGTCAGGTACGGGCGCGAGATCTTCGGGATCAGGGCGCGCGCCTCCGGATCGTCGGCGCAGACCACCGCGAGCCCGTAGAACGGCAGGTTGTGCAGGAACTCGACGAAGCTCGCCTTGAGCTTCTCGAAGTCGCCGCCGTGCGTGCCGAGATGGTCGGCATCGACGTTGGTGACGATCGCGATCACCGGTTGCAGGTGCATGAACGAGGCGTCGCTCTCGTCGGCCTCGGCGACGAGGTAACGGCCCGCGCCGAGACGCGCGTTGGTCGCAGCGCTCTTCAGGCGGCCGCCGATGACGAACGTCGGGTCCTCGCCGCCCTCCGCGAGCACGCTCGCGACGAGGCTCGTCGTGGTCGTCTTGCCGTGCGTGCCGGCGACGGCGATCGAGTAGCGGAACCGCATCAGCTCGCCGAGCATCTCGGCGCGCTTCACCACCGGGATGCGCTGCGCCAGCGCCTGCGCGACCTCGGGGTTCTCCCGGTTGATCGCGCTCGACACCACGACCACGTCGGCGCCGGCGACGTTCCCGGCGCGGTGGCCGATGTGCACCGTCGCGCCGAGCGACTCCAGGCGGCGGGTCACGGCGCCGGCCTTGAGGTCGCTGCCCTGCACCGCGTAGCCGAGGTTGAGCAGCACCTCCGCGATGCCGCTCATGCCGCTGCCGCCGATGCCGACGAAGTGGATGGTGTGGATGCGGCGCATGCGGTCTTTCATCACGCACCTCCCGCAGCCGCGACGCACGCGTCGGCGAGGCGTTCGTCGGCGTCGGTGATGGCGATGCCGCGGGCGGCCGCAGCCATCTTCGCGAGCCGCGGGCGGCCCGCCTCGAGCAGTTCGCGCAGCGTGGCGGCGAGCGACACCGGCGTCAGCTCCCGCTCCGGCAGCAGCACCGCGGCACCGGCACGCACGACGTGCTCGGCGTTGCGCGTCTGGTGGTCATCCACGGCGGCCGGGAACGGCACGAGCACCGCGGGCACGCCGGCCGCAGCGAGCTCGGCAACGGTCAGCGCGCCGGAACGGCACACCGCGAAGTCCGCCCAGCCGTAGGCGCCCGCCATGTCTTCGATGAACGGGCGCACGTCGGCCTCGATGCCGCGCGACTGGTAGGCCGCCACCGTCTCGTCGTAGCCGTTGCGGCCCGTCTGGTGGATGACCTCGGGCCGCAGTGCCGCCGGCAACTCGGCGAGCGCCGCGGGAACGACGGCGTTCAGCCGCGCCGCGCCCTGGCTGCCACCGAACACCAGCAGGCGCGCGCGGCCTGCGCGCGCCGGGTAGCGACGCTCCGGCGGCGCGACGGCCGCGATCTCCGGACGCACCGGGTTGCCGACGTGCTCGGCGCGCACGCCGCGGCCGAAGCTGCCGGGGAAGCCCTCGAGCACGCGGTCGGCGAGTCGCGCCAGCACACGGTTCGTCATGCCCGCAACGGCGTTCTGCTCGTGCACGACGAGCGGCCGCCGCAGCAGCCACGCCGCCACGCCGCCCGGACCCGAGACGAACCCTCCGGCACCGAGCACGATGCTCGGCTTGTGCTTGCGCACCGCACGCAGCGCCTGGAACAGCGCCACCGCGAGCCGCACCGGCGCCGCGAGCAACGTGACGAGCCCCTTGCCGCGCAGCCCGCTCACGCTCAGCCACTCGACCGGGATGCCGGCGGCCGGCACGAGCCGCGACTCGATGCCGCGCTGCGTGCCGAGCCACACGATGTCGTACCCGCGCCGCTGCAGGACGCGCGCAGTCGCGAGCGCCGGGAAGACGTGCCCGCCCGTGCCACCCGCCATGACCAGGGCGACGCGCGTCATGGCCTGCGGTCCTCGCGCGTGACGGCGGACCGGCCCGTCTGCTGCGTCTCGTGGTGGATGCGCAGCAGCACGCCGAGCCATGCGAGCGTGACGAGCATGCTGCTGCCACCGTAGGACAGCAGCGGCAGGGTCAGGCCCTTGGTGGGCAGCAGTCCCGTGTTGACGCCGATGTTCACGAACGCCTGCAGGCCGAGCCAGATGCCGATCGAGGCGGCGACGTACGACTGGAACTGCAGCCCGGCGTGCGCGGCGTTGCGCGAGATCGTGAGTGCCCGGCCGACGAGCAGCGCGAACAGCGACAACACGATCACCACGCCGACGAACCCGAATTCCTCCGCCAGCACCGCGAACACGAAGTCGGTGTGCGCCTCCGGCAGGTAGAACAGCTTCTGCACGCTCGAGCCGAGGCCGACGCCGAACCACTCGCCCCGCCCGATGGCGATGAGCGACTGCACCAGCTGGAAGCCGCTGTCGAACGGGTCGCCCCACGGGTCGCGGAAGGCGACCAGCCGGCGCAGCCGGTACGGAGACGTCACGGCGAGCACGGCGAGCCCCGCGACGCCGACCACGACCGGCACCAGCAGGTGCGTGATGCGCGCGCCCGCGAGGAACAGCACCGCGATGCCGGTGGCGAGCAGCACCGTCGCGGCGCCGAAATCGGGTTCGAGCAACAGCAACACCGCGGCGCCGCCCAGCACGGCGACGGGTCGCATGAATCCCTTGAAGTCGGAGCGCAGCTCGTCGGCGCGGCGCACCGCGTAGCTCGCGACGTACGTCAGCAGCAGCACGCGCGCCAGCTCGGAGACCTGGAAGTTCATGAAGCCGAGGCGCACCCAGCGGCGGCTGCCGTTCACTTCATGGCCGATGCCCGGGATCAGCACGACGATCAGCAGCACGATGCCCGTGCCGAGCAGCACCATCGAATACTTCTCCCAGACCGCGGTCGGGATCGCCATGGCGATGGTCGCCGCCACCAGGCCGAGGCCCACGAACATCAGCTGCCGCTGGAAGTAGTAGAACGGCGCGCCCATCTCGCGGTCGGACACGCCGATCGACGCCGAGGCCACCATCACCAACCCGATGAGCAGCAGGGCCGCGACCGGCCCGATCACCCACGGGTCGAGCGCGAACCGGCGCGGGCGGCCGGTGGAGCGGGCGTACGACAGGGTCGCGGCGGTCATCCTTCGAGGCTCCTGACCGCGGCGGCGAATTCGTCGCCGCGGTGTGCGTAGTCGCGGAACATGTCGAGGCTGGCGCAGGCGGGCGACAGCAGCACAGTGTCGCCGGGGCGGGCCGCAGCACGCGCAGCGCCCACGGCCGACGGCATGTCGGCAGCTCGCTCCGTGGAGCACACGCTTTCGAACGCCGCCTCGAGTCGCGGCGCGTCGCGGCCGATCAACACCGCGTGGCGCACCTTGCCGCGGCACACGGGACGCAGTTCGTCGAAGTCCTGGTTCTTGCCGTCGCCGCCCGCGATCAGCACCAGCGGCCCGGCCATGCCGGAGACCGCGGCGATCGTGGCGCCGACGTTCGTGCCCTTGGAGTCGTTCACGTAGCGCACGCCGGCGATGTCGGCGACCCACTGCGCGCGATGCGCGAGCCCGCCGAACGTCGCGAGCGCCTCCAGCACCGGGGCGCGCGGCAACTCGAGCGCTTCGCACATCGCGAGTGCTGCCAGTGCGTTCGCGGCGTTGTGCTCGCCCTGCAGCTTGATGGCCGACATCGGCAGCAGCGCCTCGCCGCGGCACGTCAGCACCGGCTCCGGGTCTCGAGCCAGGAAGTAGTCCGCCGTCGGGTCCAGCAGGCTGAAGGTGATCACCCGCTGTCCCGGTCGCGGCATCGCGCGCACGCGCGCGTCGTCCGCGTTCACCACCGCCACGTCGCACTGCCCGAAGATGCGAGCCTTGGCAGCCGCGTAGTCCTCGAGCGAGCCGTAACGGTCGAGATGGTCCGGCGTCACGTTCAGGACGGTGGCCACCGCGGTCTGCAACGTGTACGTCGTCTCGAGCTGGAAGCTCGAGAGCTCCAGCACGTAGAGCCCGGGCACCGGGCGCTCGAGCAGGTCGAGCGCAGGCTCGCCGAGGTTGGCCCCCGCCACCGCCGGCCGGCCGGCCGCATTGGCGAGGTGCGCGAGCAGCGCCGTCACCGTGCTCTTGCCGTTGGTGCCGGTGATGGCCGCAACCGGTGCCTGCGCTTCGCGCGCGAAGAGCTCGATGTCGCCGACCACAGGCAGCCCGCGTCGCCGCGCAGCGACCGCGATCGGCTCGGCGAGGGACAGGCCGGGCGAAATCACGACCAGCGCGGTGTCCTCGAGCAGTCCTTCGTGGAACGCACCGGTCCGCAGTTCGGCGCCCGGCACCTGCTCGCGCAGTGCGGCGGCTCCCGGCGGGGCGCTGCGCGTGTCCGCCACGCGTACCTCGAGGCCCCTGCGGCGCAGGTAGCGCGCGCACTACACGCCCGTGCGGCCGAGGCCGAGCACCAGCGCGCGGCTGCCGGCTTCGGGCGGGGCGAGGTTGGGCTCGAGGAGGGTCATCGCAGCTTGAGCGTCGCGAGGCCGACCAGCACGAGGATCACGGTGATGATCCAGAAACGGACGATCACCTTCGGCTCGGCCCAGCCCTTCAGTTCGAAGTGGTGGTGGATGGGCGCCATGCGGAAGATGCGCTTGCCGCGCAGCTTGAAGGAGCCCACCTGCAGGATGACGGACACCGTCTCCATCACGAAGACGCCGCCCATGATGAACAGCACGATCTCCTGGCGGACGATCACCGCGACCACGCCGAGCGCCGCGCCGAGCGCGAGCGCGCCGATGTCGCCCATGAACACCTGCGCGGGGTAGGTGTTGAACCACAGGAACCCGAGCCCGGCGCCGAAGATCGCCGTGCAGAACACCAGCACTTCGCCGCTGCCGGCGACGTAGGGGATGCCGAGGTAGTTCGCGAACACCACGTTGCCCGACGCGTAGGCGAACACGCCGAGCGCGCCGGCCACGAGTACCGCAGGCATGATCGCCAGGCCGTCGAGTCCGTCGGTGAGGTTCACGGCGTTCGACGAGCCCACGATCACGAAGTACGCGAGCACGATGAAGAACGGCCCGAGCGGGATCAGCACGTCCTTGAAGAACGGCACGATCAGCGTCGTCTCGACCGGCGTCTTCGCAGTGGCATACAGCGCGACCGCGGTGCCGAGGCCCGCGACCGACTGCCAGAAGTACTTGTAACGGGCGATCAGGCCACGCGAATTGCCGACCACCAGCTTCAGGTAGTCGTCCCAGAACCCGATCAGCCCGAACGCGATGGTCACGGCGAGCGTGATCCAGACGAAACGGTTCGACAGGTCGGCCCACAGCAGCGTCGCGACGCTGATCGCCACGAGGATGAGCGCGCCACCCATGGTCGGCGTGCCAGCCTTGGTGAGGTGTGTCTGCGGCCCGTCGGAGCGCACGCGCTGGCCGACCTGGTGCTCCGCGAGCTTGCGGATCATCACGGGCCCGATCAGGAAGGAGATCAGGAGCGCCGTGAGCGCCGCGAGGATCGCGCGCAGCGTCAGGTAACTGAAGACGTTGAAGCCCGAGTAGTACTGGGTCAGCCACTCGGCGACGTAACGCAGCATGCTAGTGGGCCCTCCCGTCGGCCGCGCCGGCCCCGAGCGCCGCCGCCACGCGCTCCAGGCGGTTCGATCGCGAGCCTTTCACCAGCACCGTCACGCCGGGCGCCAGTCCGGCTTGCAGCGACGCGATCAGGTCCTCCACGCCGGCGAACCAGGTGGCGCCAGCGCCGAACGCTTCGACTGCGTGACGGGCTTCCCCGCCCACCGCGAACAGCCGCGCAACCCCGCACTGCCGGGCGAATTCCCCGACCTCGGCATGCAGCTGCGGCGACTCCTCCCCCAATTCGCGCATCTCGCCGAGCACCAGCCAGTGCTGCCCT
>JAGVUU010000103.1 GCA_019136105.1 Gammaproteobacteria bacterium | reverse complement strand
CGCCCGCCCCCCCGGCTTCCGCGCCCGGCATCCCGCCAGCCAGGGAGGTCTTCACGATCAGCCGCCTCAACCGCGAGGCGCGCACGCTGCTCGAGCGCGGCCTCGGGTCGGTCTGGCTCGAGGGCGAGATCTCGAACCTGTCCCGTCCGGGTTCGGGCCACTGGTACTTCTCGCTCAAGGACGAGGCCGCCCAGGTCCGCTGCGCGATGTTCCGCCAGCGCAACCTGCTGGTGCGCTTCCCGGTAAAGGACGGCACGCAGGTGCTGGCCCGCGGCCGGGTGAGCCTGTACGAGGCCCGCGGCGAGTTCCAGGTGGTGGTCGAGCACCTCGAGGAGGCCGGCGAGGGCATCCTGCGCCGCCGCTTCGAGGCCCTGAAGCAGCAACTCCTCGCCGAAGGCCTGTTCGACGAGCGCCACAAGCAGCCACTGCCGCCCCTGCCCCGCCGCATCGGCGTGATCACCTCGCCCACCGGCGCGGCCATCCGCGACATCCTGCACATCCTGCGGCGACGATTTCCCGCGATCCCGGTGCTCGTCTACCCGGTGGCCGTGCAGGGCGAAGCCGCACCGCGCGAGATCGAGCAGGCCATCCGGCTGGCGAACCAGCGGCGCGATTGCGACGTGCTGATCCTGGCCCGTGGCGGCGGCTCGCTCGAGGATCTCTGGGCGTTCAACGACGAGTCGGTGGCGCGCGCGATCTTCGCCTGCCGCATCCCGATCGTGAGCGGCGTCGGCCACGAGGTGGATTTCACGATCGCGGATTTCGTCGCCGACGAACGCGCGCCGACACCCTCTGGGGCTGCCGAACGCGTCGTGCCCGACCGAGCCGAGTGGCTGCGCTCGCTGGCGTCCACCGGCCAGCGGCTCGCGCTCGCGATGCGCCGGAGGCTCACCGACCACGGCAACGCGCTGCACGCCCGCGAACAGCGTCTCGCCCGCGCCCACCCGGGCGTAGTCCTGCGCCAGCACGCCCAGCGACTCGACGAACTCGAGGGGCGCCTGCGGCTCGCCGCCCGGGCGCGGCTCGAGCGTGCCTCGCACCGCTTCTCGACCGCGCAAGGACTGCTGCTGCGTGCCTCGCCGGCATTGCGCGTCGCCGCACTCCGCCTGCGCCTCGACGCAGCGAGCCGCAACCTCGCGCGTGCCCTGCGCGACAGCGTGGCCGCACGCCGGCAACGGCTGGCACTCGCCGCCCGTGCACTGCACGCAGTCAGCCCGCTCGCGACACTCGACCGCGGCTACGCCATCGTTGCCGACGCTGCCGGCACGGTGCTGATGGATCCTGCGCTCGTGCAGCCGGGCGACCGCGTCACGGCGCGCCTCGCGCGCGGCAGCCTCGAGGCCGAGGTCGTAAGCGTGGCACCCGCGCCGGCGCCGGAGCGGGAGCCCGGGACGTGACGCAACGTCGCACTTCGCCGGGCTCGCGCATACCGCACGCCGCGGGGCTGTTCGCTGCCCTGACCGCGCTGGCGGCCGTCCTGCTGCCCGCACCGGGCCGCGCACTCGACTTGCCGCGCGAGAGCCGTGTGCCTGGCGGTATCGCAATCCTCGACCTCGGCGCCGCGGACGGGCCACCCGGTTCGGTCGTGTTCAACGGCCACGGCGCACCGGTGCTCAGGAACGGCGCCACCTGGGTGGCCGTCGTCGGTATTCCGCTCGACACCGCGCCCGGCAAGCACGCCGCGACGCTGCAGCCGGGCCGCGGCAGCCCGAGCAAGGTCGAGTTCACGGTGACCGACAAGCGCTACGAGGAGCAACGCCTGACGGTGAAGAACCAGCGCCACGTCGAGCCGTCGAAGGAAGACCTCGAGCGCATCGAGCGCGAGCGCAAGCGCATCGACGCGGCGCTCGGCAACTTCGACGCCGAGCGCGTGCCGCAGTTCGTGCTGCGCGCACCGGTGGACGGCCGGCGCTCGAGCAGCTTCGGCCTGCGCCGCTTCTTCAATGATCAGCCACGCAACCCGCACACCGGCATGGACATCGCCGCGCCGACCGGCACGCCGATCGTGAGCCCGGCGCCGGGCGTGGTAACCGACACCGGCGACTATTTCTTCAACGGCAACACGGTGTTCGTCGACCACGGCCAGGGCATGGTGACGATGTACTGCCACCTGAGCCGCATCGACGTGAAGCCCGGCGACGCAGTCGCCACCGGCACGCCGCTCGGGCTGGTGGGCGCCACCGGCCGCGTGACCGGCCCCCACCTGCATTGGGGCGTGGCCGTGAACCGGGCGATGGTGGATCCGGCGTTATTCCTGCAGGAATAACGCCGGAAGTGAATAGGGATTGGTGATCAGTGAATGGTCGGATAGGCGGCAAGGAGGCCGATCGCGCCAGCGTCGCCCAATCACTAATCACTAATCACTAATCACTATTCACTAATCACTTCAAGAATTCCCCAATGGCGGGTTCAAACCGCGCCAGGTCCACCAGGAACGCGTCGTGGCCCTGCAGCGACGGGAACGCGTGGTACTCGACGCGCGCGCGGCCGGCAGCACGCAGGTGGTCGGCGATCTCGCGCTGCTGGTCCACGGGGAACAGCATGTCGGTTTCGACGCCGATCACCAGCGCGCGGCGCACCTTGAACTTCGCGAACGCCGCGGCGAGCGAACCGCCACCGTGGTCGGCGAGGTCGAAGTTGTCCATCGCACGCGACAGGTAGAGATAGGCGTTCGCGTCGAACAGGTCCGCGAAACGCTGCGCCTGGTGCTCGAGGTAGGCCTCCACCTCGAATTGCGGCCGGAAGTCACCGGCGATGCCCGCCGTCTCGGGCACGCGGCGGCGGCCGAAACGCTCGTTCCACTCGTCCGCCGAGCGGTACGTGATCGTGCCCAGCTTGCGCGCGAGGCGCAGCCCGAGGCGCGGGCCGCGGCCGGGCTCGTAGCTGCCGCCGCGCCAGGCAGGATCGCTGCGCACCATCTCGCGCTGCAGCGAGCGCAGCGCGATCGCGAACGGGTTGGCGCGCGCTGCGCCCGAGATCGTGACGACGCTGTCCACTTCGTCGGGGAACAGCGCGCAATAGGCCAGCACGGTCATGCCACCCAGCGATGGACCGATCACCGCGGCGACGCGCTCGATGCCGAGCGTCCGCAGGGCCTCGTGCCCGGCCGTGGCGATGTCCTCGACCGAGAGCTCCGGGAAACTGATGCCGTACGGCCGGCCGGTGCGGGGATCGATGGACGCCGGGCTCGACGAGCCGTACGGACTGCCGAGGGAGTTCACGCACACCACGAAATAGCGGCGGGTGTCGATCGGCTTGCCCTCGCCGATCATCGACTCCCACCAGCCCGGCTTCGGGTCGGCGGGAGACGAGGCCGCATGAGCCGGCGGCGAAAGGCCCGTGAACAACAGCACGGTGTTGTCGCGCGCTGCGTTCAGCCGGCCCCAGGTCTCATGGGCCACGACCGGCTGCTCGATGACCCCGCCGCGATGCAGCCGCAACGGCCGCTCGAGGCGGGCGAGCTGCCGACCCGGGAACTCCGGCGCGGACGACGGTGAGCGTACGAGTGCCATGGCCATGAAGGCAGTCTATGCCCCCCTCCCCGCCGAACAAGGCCCAGAGGATACCGCCTCAGAAGCGCTGGTTATGAGGCCCGCGTGTTCCCCGAGGCCGGAACCGCGTCAGCGCTTGCCGCCCTTGGAGCGCCGGATCAGGCGCTGGCGCTTGCGGACCTGCCGCGGCGTGAGCACGTTGCGCTTGCCCGCATAGGGGTTTTCGTCGGTGCGGAACTCGATGCGCAGCGGCGTCCCCTCGAGCCTGAACACCTCGCGGAAGTGGTTCTCGAGGTAACGGCGGTACGCGGCCGGAACGTGCTGCGTCTGGTTGCCGTGGATGACGACGATCGGCGGATTGCGCCCGCCCTGGTGGGCATAGCGCAGCTTGATGCGCCGCCCGCGGACGAGCGGCGGCTGGTGCACCGTCACCGCCTGCTCGAGCGCGCGCGTGAGCTCCTGCGTGGGCAACTCGCGCATCGCGGCGCGGTACGCGGCCTTCACCGCCACCATGAGCTCGCCGACCCCGGTGCCGTGCCGTGCGGAGATGAAGTGCACGGGCGCGAAGCGCATGAAGTCGAGGCGCAGGTCGACGCCGTCGCGGATGGCCTGGCGCTGGTCCGGCGCAATGCCGTCCCACTTGTTCACCGCGACCACGAGCGCCCGCCCCTGCTCGACCACGAGCCCGAGCAGGCTCGCGTCCTGTTCGGCCACCGTGTCGTGCGCGTCGAGCACGCCGACCACCACGTGGGCCTCGTCGATCGCCTGCAGCGTCTTGACGATGCTGAACTTCTCGACGGCGTCGCTGACCCGCGCACGGCGCCGCACGCCGGCGGTGTCGATCAGCACGTAGCCCTGCCCGTCGCGCTCGAACGGCACGTGCACGGTGTCGCGCGTGGTGCCCGGCTGGTCGAACGCGATCAGCCGTTCCTCGCCGAGCAGCCGGTTGATGAGCGTCGACTTGCCGACGTTCGGGCGGCCGACGACCGCGACGCGGATCGCGTCGGTTTCCACCGGCGCCTCCGGCTCCGCGGGCGGTTCCGGGAGACCTTCGAGGGCACGATCGAGCAGGTCCGCGACGCCCTCGCCGTGCGATGCCGAGATTGCCGCCGGCATGCCGAAGCCGAGCTGGTGGAAGTCCGCCGTGGCCATGTCGGGATCGAGCCCTTCCGCCTTGTTGGCCACCAGCAGCACCGCCTTGCCGGCACGGCGCAGGAGGTCGGCAACGTGACGGTCAGGGGGCGAACAGCCCGCCCGCGCATCCACGAGGAACAGCACGCGGTCGGCTTCCTGCACGGCCTTCAGCGTCTGCTCCGCCATCAGGCGCTCGACGCCCTCGACGGTCTCCACCAGGCCGCCGGTGTCCACGATCACGCAACGGCGGGCACCGACGCGCGCGTAGCCGTACTTGCGATCGCGGGTGAGGCCCGGCACGTCGGCCACCAGCGCGTCACGCGTGCGCGTGAGCGCGTTGAACAGCGTGGACTTGCCGACGTTGGGGCGCCCGACCAGAGCGATGACGGGCAGCACGGCTAGCGGCCGGGGCCGGCTCCAGCCCGGAATGCAGTGATCTCTCCGCCGTCATCGATCACGAACAGCCGGTCCCCGATCACGATCGGCGTGGTCGCGAAACGAGTGCTTCCCGGCCGTTCGCGCGCGACGAAGCGGCCGGTCTCGCGATCGAGCCAGTGGAGGTAGCCGTCGAAGTCGCCGACTACCACGGCTCCGCCGTGCAGCACGGGCGCGCCGAGACCGCGGCGCTTGAGTCCAGCCTGCTGCCACGCCACGCCACCGTCGCGGCGGCGCATCGCGACCACGTCGCCATCGGACGTCGCGACGTACAGCTGGCCCTCGTCCATGCCGATGTCGCGATAGCTCGACAGGTCGCGCGTCCACCAGATCTGGCCGCTGTCCCGCGCGATCATGGCGATGCGCCCCTGGTAACCGACGGCGTACACCTCGTCGCCCGCGACGCGCACGGCGGCGTCGATGTCCGCCAGGCGCTCGAGCTCGGAGCGGCCGCGCGGCGTGCTCACCTGCGCCTGCCACAGGATGTCACCGGTGGGGATCGACACGGCCATGACGCGGCCCGTGTCGAAGCCGCAGAACACCACGTCGCCGGCACGCACCGGCGGCGACGTGCCGCGCAGGGTCAGTCGCGGCACGAGATCCTCGACCATCCAGGCTTCCTTGCCGTCGGCCGCCTCGAGTGCGCGCAGGCGCCCGTCCACGGTGCGCACGATCACGCGCCCGCCGGCCACCAGCGGCGCCGCGAGCACTTCGCCGCTCAGCTTGGCGCGCCAGCGCTCCTTGCCATCCGCTGCTTCGAGTGCAATGACCGTCCCGCTGCTGGTACCCACGACCACGAGACCTTCGCCAGCCGACGGCCCGGCCGCCAGTTCGACCTTGACGTCCGATTCCCAGCGCGTACGTCCGTTGGCGGCATCGAGCGCGCGCACTTCGCCCTTGCGCGACGCGGCGTAGAGCACGTCGTCGGCCGCGGCAATGCCGAGCGCGAGCCGCAGCTTCTCGCCACCGCCGCCGACACTCGTCGACCAGAGCCGTTCGACCGGCAGCGTCTGCTTGATGTCGACCAGCTCGGCCGGCGGCTCGGCGGCCTTGTCCTTGTTGCAGGCTGCCAGCGCCGCGAGGACCGACAGCAGCGCGACCGTGCGCCAGCGGATCATTTGGTGGGCGCCTCCGCGGCGGGTTGAGCGGCGGCTGGCGCGTCGGCCGCCTGCGCCGGCACGGCCGCCGCGAGCGCATCGCGCTTCAGCTCGACGAACGCGCCGTCGATGCCGCTCTCGGGCGTGCTCGCCTTTATGGCCGCGTCGTACTCAGTGCGTGCCTGGGCCGTGTCGCCCTTTGCAGCGAACGCATCGCCGCGGATTTCGTGCACCATCGCCGCGAACGCGCCCGACTGCGACACGTCGAGGAGCGCAAGCGCCTCGTCGTGCTTGCCCTGCTCCACGAGCACGCGCGCGAGTCGCGTCTTCGCGACGAGCCGCAGCTCGGCATCCTTGGACCGGTCGGCCACGCCGCGCAGCAGGCGCGCCGCCTCGTCGAACTCGCGGCGCTCGACCGCGGCCCGCGCGAGCGCCAGCTCAGCCTGGTCGGTATACGGGGAGCCGGGCCGGCGCTTCTGCAGCTCGGCTGCGTGCTGCACGGCCGCGTCGCGGTTGTTGCTTTCGAGCGCCTCGACGACGGCGAGATAACCCGCTTCGTCCTGCTCGGCCACCTGCACCTTGTGGCGCTGCCAGTACTGCCAGCCGCCCAGGATCGCGAGCCCCAGCGCCACGCCGCCGATGATCCAAGCCCAGTTGTCGCTCCACCAGCGGCGCAGTTGTTCTTCGCGTTCGTTGTCGGTGAGGTCTTCCACTTTTCGAGCACTCCATCGTGCCGGCGCGCACCCGCCCCGGCGTTGTTCAACCCTGCCCGCGTGAGCGGGCCTGTAGCACCTGCGCCAGTTCGCCCGCGAGACCCGCGAGCGGCACGTGGCGTTGTCCCGTCTCTTCGCGCAGCGGCTTGAGCGTCGCGACTTGCTGCGCCACCTCGTCGTCGCCGAGGATCACCGCGTGGCTCGCGCCGCTGCGGTCGGCTCGCTTGAGCTGCGCCTTGAAGCTGCCTCCGCCGCAGTTGGTCTCGATCCTGAGGCCCGGCACTGCGTCGCGCAACGACTCGGCGAGCTTGAGCCCCACCGCCTCGGCGGCGGCACCCGCCAGCGCGAGGTAGACGTGCGGGGCCGCATCGTTGCCGGCGCGGCCCTGCAGGCGCATGAGTTCCACGATCCGTTCCTCACCGAGCGCCCAGCCGATCGCCGGCGCCGCGGCGCCGCCGAGCTGCGCCACCAGCCCGTCGTAACGGCCGCCGGAGCATACCGCGTCCTGCGATCCCAGGTCGGTCGTCACCCACTCGAAGACGGTACGGGAGTAGTAGTCGAGGCCGCGCACCAGCCGCGGGTTGACCACGTATTCGATACCGGCGCCGTCGAGCTGGGCGCGCAGCGACGCGAAGTGCGCCGCGGATTCCGGGTCGAGGTAATCGGTGATCACCGGCGCGCCCGCGACGATCTCGCGCATCGCGGGATTCTTGGTGTCCAGGATACGCAGCGGATTGCCACCGAGGCGCCGCTTGCTGTCCTCGTCGAGCGCCGCTTCGTGGCGGAGGAAGTACTCGACGAGTTCCGCCCGGTAACCCTTGCGCGACTCGGGGGTGCCGAGCGAATTGAGGTTGAGGCGCAGCCCTGCAAGACCCAGCCGGCGCCACAGTCGCGCCGACATCATGATGAGTTCGGCGTCCACGTCCGGGCCCGGATAACCGAGCGCCTCGACGTCGATCTGGTGGAATTGGCGGTAGCGACCCTTCTGCGGCCGCTCGTAACGGAACATCGGGCCCATGCACCAGACCTTCTGGCGCTGGTTGTGCAGCAGGCCGTTGGTGATGCAGGCGCGCACGATGCCGGCGGTGGCCTCGGGACGCAGCGTGAGCGAGTCGCCGCCGCGGTCCTCGAACGTGTACATCTCCTTCTCGACGATGTCGGTCATCTCGCCGATGGAGCGCTTGAAGAGCTCGGTGCGCTCGAGCAGCGGCAGGCGGATCTCGCGGTAGCCGTACTCGGCGAACGTCTCGCGCGCGACGCGCTCGAGCGACTGCCACGCCGCCGAGTCGTCCGGCAGGACGTCGTTCATGCCACGCACGGGCTGGAGGGTTTCGCTCATGGTCCTGTTCGGTGGGTGTGCGCTCAGCGCACGGTTCCGTCGGCTTCGATCCTGAAACGCGCCACGGTTCCACCGCCCGGCACGGTCGGGACGGTGGCCGGGCGGCCGTTGACGACGAGTGACACGCCCGGCGCGTTGCCGATCGTGACACTGAGCGGCGCCCCGGCTGCGATCGAGCGCTGCGTACCCGCGCGCCCGAGGTCGTAGAGCACGGCCTGTCCGGATCCGTCGTACACCTCGGCCCAGGAGTCCGTGGCGAAGGCGAGGCTGATGCTGACGTGCCCCGGCGGCACGGGAAGCAGCGCCGGTGCGCCGGCGGCAACCACCGAATCGGTCGCAGGCGGCGAAGCTGCCTCGACAGGCACGGGTGTCGTTGCCGGAACGGCCGCGGGTGCGGCAGCGCCGGACTCCGATGCCAGAGACACGGCGGGCTCTTCCATCGGCGCGGAATCAACGGCATTCGCTGGCCACTGGAATCCGTACTCGGAGAGGTACGCCGCAAGGCCGGCGGCAAGCGCGAACGCCACGGCGCCGCCCACGGCCCACGGCCACTTCGGGCGGCCACGGACCGGCATCATCTCCTGCCGCGCCCGCGGGACGAGGGTCGGCATGTCGGGCTGAGCGCTGGCGCGGCCGTAAGCGGCCAGCAACTCGTCCTGGACCAGGCCGAGCATCGCACCGTAGCGACGCAGGTGGCCCTTGGCGAACACCGGCGCGCCAAGTGCGGCGAAATCGTCGCGCTCGAGCGCCTCGACCACCGATACGTCGAGGTTGAGCTGCTCGGCCGCCTGCTGCGGCGTCAGCGCGCTCGATTCGCGCGCACGGCGCAGCATCGGGCCCGGGCCCGATCCCACCCCGGCGTCGAGTGCACCCGACTCGCTCACTGCGACTTGCGCTCCTGCTCGAACAGCTGCGCCGCCTCGACGGAGGTCGGGAACTCCATCCGCAGCCGGCGGGCGTACTCCTCGGCCGCCGCCGAATCGCCGGCGCCACGCTCGATGCGGTAACCCAGCCACACCGACTGGGCCGTCGCCGGCGCGGCCTCGTGGTAGCGCTGTACGAAGGCCCGTGCCTGCATGTCGTTGCCGGCCTCGTGCTGGATGTCGGCGAGCGACAGCAGCGGGTCGGGCATGTTCGGGTTGCGCGCCAGCGCCTGCCGGAAGTAACGCTCGGCGTCCTTCGGCCGGCCATCGGCCCGCGCGCAATGGCCGGCGTTGGTGAATGCGACTTCCGGCATGCGGTAGAGCGGGCTCGCGGCGGCCTGCAGGAACAGCTCCTCGCCTCGCTTCTTGCTGCCCTTGCGGCACTGGAACACGGCGGCGTTGTTGAGCACGTCCGGGTTGTCCTTGCCGCCGAGCTTCACCGCCTGCTCGAAGTGCCCGCCGGCCTTCTTGTCCTCGCCGAGCCGGTCATAGACGAAGCCGGCGGCCATCTGCACCTCGGGCGAGCGTGAGTTCTGCTCGAGGGCCTTGTCGGCCTTCTCGCGCGCGGCCCTGAGGTTGTCCTGCTTCATGTAGGTGATCGCGAGCTCGGCGTTGATTGCCGCCGCCTTCTCGCGATCCGACTGCTTCTGCTGGGCGCCGGCGACCGGCGCGCAGAGCGACAGCACGGCTGCCGCGACGACGAGCGCGCGGCCGCTCATGACTGCACCACGGCAACCTGCACGAGCTTCTGCCCGAGCCGGATCGTCGTGCGGTCGTTGACGCGTCCCACCAGCTGCCCGCAAGCCGCGTCGATGTCGTCGCCGCGCGTGCGGCGGATGGTGGCGATCACGCCGCCCTTGATCAGCAGGTCACGGAATCGCACGATGGCCTCCTCGTTCGAGCGCCGGTAGCGGGTACCGGGGAACGGATTGAACGGGATGAGGTTCACCTTGGCCGGCCGGCCACGCAACAGGGCGACCAGCTGCCGCGCGTGCTCGGGCCGGTCGTTCACGCCGTCGAGCATCACGTACTCGAACGTGACGCTGCGAGCGTTCTGCTTCTCGACATAGTGCCAGCAGGCGTCGAGCAACTCGGCGATCGGGTGGCGGCGGTTGATCGGCACGAGTTCGCTGCGCAGCTCGTCGTTCGGCGCGTGCAGCGACACCGCGAGCGCCACGTTGGTCTCGTCGGCGATGCGGATCATCTGCGGCACGAGGCCCGAGGTGCTGATCGTCACGCGGCGGCGCGAAAGGTCGAGGCCGAGGTCGTCCATCATGACCTCGGCGGCCGGCACCACGTTGCGGTAGTTGGCGAGCGGCTCGCCCATGCCCATGAACACCACGTTGGTGATCACGCGGTCGCCGTCGGGCGAGTAACCGAGTTCGCGGTTGGCGAGCCACACCTGCCCGACGATCTCGGCGGTATCGAGGTTGCGGTTGAAGCCCTGCTGCGCCGTGGAGCAGAACGTGCAGTCCATGGTGCAGCCGACCTGGCTCGAGATGCACAGCGTGCCGCGGCCGGGCTCCGGGATGAACACCATCTCGATGGCCTGACCGCTCTCGAGCCTGAGCAGCCACTTGCGGGTGCCGTCGGCCGAGCGCTGCGAGACGATGACCTCCGGCGTGCGGATTTCCGCTACCGCGGCGAGCCTTTGCCGGAAGTCCTTGCCGAGGTCGGTCATCGCCTCGATGTCGCCGACGGCGCGGCGGTACATCCACTTCATGAGCTGGCGCGCACGGAACGGCTTCTCGCCCATCCCGGCGACGAACGCCTCCAGCTCGGACCGCGTCAGGCCGAGCAGGTTGGTCTTCGGTGCGGCGAGCTCACCCATGATCGACTTTGACCGCGGCCATGGCCGCGGTTCCCCGCGTCAGCGCGGACAGATGTCCGTTTCGGCGAAGAAGTAGGCGATTTCGCGCGCCGCGTTCTCGGGGCTGTCCGAGCCGTGCACGGTGTTCGCCTCGATGCTGTCGGCGAGGTCGGCGCGGATCGTGCCGGGGGCAGCTTTCTTCGGATCGGTGGCGCCCATGATCTCGCGGTTCTTCGCCAC
>JAGVUU010000310.1 GCA_019136105.1 Gammaproteobacteria bacterium | reverse complement strand
GCAGGCCGAGGCGGAGCGCACGCGGCGCGCCAAGATCATCCACGCGGAAGGCGAGAAGCAGGCTGCACAGCAACTCGTCGAGGCCGCCCAGACGCTCGGCGCCGACCCCAAGGCGCTGCAGCTGCGCTACCTGCAGACGCTGTCGGACCTCTCGAGCGAGAAGGCGACGACCATCGTCTTCCCGCTGCCGATGGACTTGATCCAGCCCCTGCTCCAGAAGAAGTGACGCGGCCCGGCGGGCGGTACCTCAGCCGCCCGCCGATTCTTCCCGCGCCTTCGCGAGCTGTGCCTCCAGCCGCTTGGCCGAGACGGGCCCCTGCGTGCGGAGGTCCTGCGCGAACAGCGACAGCCGGAACTCCTCGATCATCCAGCGCAGCCGCTCGAGTTCGGGCCCACTGCCGAACGGGGCACTCTTCGCCTCGAGCTCGCGCAGCGCCGCTGCGAACGGCGCCACCTCGGCGTCGAGCTTGTGATCGCGATTGACGTCGTCGCGCAGCCGCTGCGCACGGCGGGCTGCCGCCTTCACGTACTTCGGCATCTGGGAGAAGACCGTCGCCGGCGTGTGCCTGACCCAGCCCGGCGCGAGCAGGGCCGCCAACTGCCGCTGGAGCGAATCCCGGCCGGCGGCGAAGGCGGGAGCGGTCAACAGCGCCAGGGCCGCCCTCGCCTCCCTCAACGCCGCGAGCACACCCTTGACCGCGTGCGCGACGTGTTCGCCGCATGCGGCAACGTCGGTGCGAGCGCGGTCCACGCTGGCAGCGAACTGCGCCTCCGTGCGCGGCAGGTGTTGCTCGTCGAGGCGCAGGGCCTCCACCACCGCGCGGTCCGCGACTTCGGCAAAGAGTCCGCGGTCGAATCCGCCGGCCGCGGCCAGCAAGGCGAACTCACGGTCGCCACTGCACTGCCGCACGACGAGGTCGTGCTGCTGCGGCATGGCCAGTGCCGCCAGCCGGACGACCCCGAGCAGGGTCGCACTCCTCGCCACCTCGGGGCTCGGAAACAGCCGCAGGCGGACGGCTCCACCCGTGTCCTCGATGCCGGGATACAGGCGGAGGATCACCCGGCCGCTCGCGACGCGCAGCTCGTCCGGCAGATCGCCGAAATCCCAGCGTTTCACGCCTTCGCGCTCCCATGCGTGCGCGGCATCCGGCCGCGCAGCCCGAGCGGCACGCACTCTCAGCTCGGCACGCAGCGCATCGAGGTCGCGTCCGCGCCCGACTTCCCGTCCTTGCGCGTCCGTCACCCTCAGGTTCATGCGCAACCACGGCGGAAGCGCTACCGCCGCGAGTCGGGCCGCGTCGACCTGCGCCCCGGCTTCGGCCGTGACCAGCGCTGCCAGCCTCTCGTACAGGCCGCCCGGCCCGAAAGGATCCAGTGCGGCGCGCAGCCGTGCCGCCGAGTCGGGAATCGGCACGAGCTCGCGCCGCAGTTCCTTCGGCAGTCCGCGCAGCACGGCAACCAGCTTGTCCTGCAGGTAGCCCGGCACCAGCCACTCCATGCGACGCGCGGGCAGCGAGCCAAGGAGTGCGAGCGGCACCTCGAGGGTTACGCCGTCGTCGGGATCGGTCGGGTCGAAGCGGTAGCTGAGTGGCAGCAGGTTGCCGTCCACCTCGAGCTGGTCCGGGTAATCCTGCGGATTCACTTCCGGCGCCGCCCCGGCGAGGAGCACGTCGGGCGGGACGTCGAGGCGATGGGGATGGCGTCGTTCCTCGTTGCGCCACCAGCGCTCGAACGCTCGCGTGCTCGCCACGTCGGCCGGAATGCGCTCGAGGTAGAAATCGACCAGCGCATCGTCCGGGGCCAGGAGGTCGCGGCGGCGCAGCTTCGCCTCGAGCTGTTCGAGGTCGGCCCGCAGGCCCGCATTGCGCCCGAGGAATCCGCAGCGCAGCGACGATTGCCCGCGTACCAACGCCTCCTCGACGAACATGCGGCGCGCCAGTGCCGGGTCGATCAACGCGAAGTTGACTTGCCGGCCGCTGCTCAGGACGCGCCCGTACAACGCAACCGTTTCGCGGGCCATCACCATGCCCCGCGCGGCGACCCACTGCGCCTCACCATAGGTTCGCCGCACCAGGTGTGCGCCGGCCGACTCGATCCACGATGGCTGCACCTGCGCGACCATGCGGGCGTAGAGACGCTGCGTCTCGACCAGGTTCGCCGCCACGATCCAGTGCGGATTGCGCTTCGCCAGCGGCGTTCCGGGCGCGATGACGAAGCGCGTATCGCGGGCCCCGAGGTAGGTGCGCGCCTCGTCGAGCACGCCGATGCCGCCGAGGAAGCCGGTCAGGATGGACTGGTGCAGCAGGTTCGCCGGCGCAGGTGTTGCATTGCGTTCGAGACCCTGCCCCGCGGTGATGTCGCCCAGCTGTTCGTGCAGGTCGTACCACTCGCGCACGCGCACGAACGACAGGAAATGCTCCTTGCACCAGCGGCGCAGCGCGCGTGTCCCCGCCGCCGCCTGTTCGCGCGCGGCCCGCCAGAGGTTGAGCACGGCCACGAAGTCGGACCGTTCGTCCGCGAACAGCGCGTGCGCCTGGTCGGCCGCCTCGGTCTTGTCGGATGGGCGCTCGCGCGGATCCTGGATGCTCAGGAACGCAGCGATCACGAGCGCCTCCGACAGGCAGCGCTGACGCCCTGCCTCGAGCAGGACGCGCGCGAGCCGCGGATCCACAGGCAAGGCCGCCATCTGCCGGCCGAGCCGCGTAATGCGCCGGTCACCGTCCACTGCGCTCAATTCCTGCAGCAGGCGGTAGCCATCGTTCAGCAGGCGCGTATCCGGTGGATCGACGAAAGGGAAATCCTCGGGCGCGCCGAGCCCGAGCGCCGCCATCTGCAGGATCAGGCTCGCGAGATTGGTGCGCAGGATCTCCGGGTCGGTGTACTCCGGCCGGGATGCGAAATCCTCCTCCGCGTACAGCCGGATGCAGATGCCCTCGCCCACGCGTCCGCAGCGCCCCCTGCGCTGTTCGGCGCTCGCGCGCGAGACCGGTTCAATGGGGAGGCGCTGGAACTTGGCTCGCGGGCTGTAGCGGCTGATGCGCGCGAGGCCCGCGTCCACGACGAAGCGCACGCCCGGACTCGTCAGCGAAGTCTCGGCGACGTTGGTCGCGAGCACGACGCGCCGCCGCGGATGGGGTTCGAAGACCTTCTCCTGTTCGGCAGCCGACAGCCGCGCGTACAGCGGGAAGACGTCCCAGTCACGCTGGCCGCCACGCTCGAGGTACTCGCGCGCCTCGGCGATCTGCCGTTCGCCGGGCAGGAACACCAGGGCATCGCCGTCGATGCCCTGGTCGTTGGCGCGCAGCTCATCGAGTGCCGAGGCGATCGCCTCGGGCAGCGAGGGCGCTTCGGCTTCGTCCTCGCTCAATGGCCGGTAGCGCACCTCGACCGGGAAACTCCGTCCCTCGACGTCGATGACGGGCGCCCCGCCGAAGTACTCGGCGAACCGCCGCGTCTCGATCGTGGCCGACGTGACGATCACCCGCAGGTCGGGCCGGCGCCCCACGAGTTGCCTGCACACGCCGAGCAGGAAGTCGACGTTCAGGTTGCGTTCGTGGGCCTCGTCGAGGATCAGCGTGTCGTAGCGCTCGAGCAGCGGATCGGCCTCGAGCTCGCGCAGCAGCAGGCCGTCCGTCATGAGCTTGACCAGCGTGCGTGGTCCGGTGCGGTCGACGAACCGCACCTGGTAACCGACCAGGTCGCCCGGCGTGGTGCCGAGCTCGGCGCTCACCCGGTACGCGAGCGTCTGGGCGGCAATGCGTCGTGGCTGGGTGTGGCCGATCATGCCGGCGACGCCGCGGCCCAGTTCGAGACAGATCTTGGGCAGCTGGGTGCTCTTGCCGCTGCCCGTCGCGCCGCTGACGATGGTGACCGGCGAGCGGCGAATGGCCGCGGCGATTTCCTCGCGGCGCGCGTGGACCGGCAGACTCTCATCGTAGCGGACGACTGGTAGCGAGGACCGCCGTGCAGCCACGCGTTCGGCCGAGCCGCGGACCTGGGCTTCCAGCCGCTCGAGTTCCCGCAGGTCGAGTGCCGGTCCCCGCTTCGCCAGGCGGCCGAGCCACCCGCCGAGGCGCCGCCGGTCGCGCAGCTGGCAATCACCCAGCGCAGCGCGCAACGACGCCAGGCGCTCGCTCAGCCGAGCTCCTGCTTCGCCTTCGCCCACAGCGTCTCCAGTTCGTCGGGGGTGGCGTCGCCCGGCGTGCGTCCCTGTTCGGCCAGCCAGGCTTCCATGCACTGGAAGCGCCGCTCGAACTTGGCGTTGGCCGATCGCAGCGACGCCTCGGGGTCGAGGCCCGCGTGCCTCGCGAATTGGGCGAGGCTGAACAACAGGTCGCCGAGTTCCTCCTCCACGGCGGACTTGCGGCCTTCGGCGAAAGCGTCCTCGAGTTCCTTGCTCTCTTCAGCGACTTTCGCGAGCACGTCGGCGGCCCTGGACCAGTCGAAACCCACGCTGGCCGCGCGCCGGCCGAGCTTCGCGGCCCGAGTCAGCGCGGGAAGGCCCAAGGCGACGCCGTCGAGCGTGCCCACGGCGCTGCCAGCGGCACGACGCTCGGCGGCCTTGTGTTCTTCCCAGGCACGCGTCTGCTCGGCCGCGGAATTCACCGTGGCCATGCCGAACACGTGCGGATGGCGGCGCTCGAGCTTGTCGCTGATCGCCGCAGCCACCGCATCGAAATCGAACAGGCCCTGCTCCTCCGCGATGCGCGCCTGGAACACCACCTGGAACAGCAGGTCGCCGAGTTCGTCGCGCACGTGGGTGGCATCACCGCGCTCGATGGCATCGGCAAGCTCGTAGGCTTCCTCCAGCGTGTGCGGCGCGATCGTCGCCCATGTCTGTTCGCGGTCCCACGGACAGCCGCGCTCCGGATCGCGCAGCGCCGCCATGATTGCGCGCAGCCGGTCGATGGACACGTCATTCCTCCCGGAGCAGCCGATACAGCGACAGCAGCATCCCGGCCGTGGCTCCCCAGATGTTGCGTTCGCCGTACGGGATGTCGTGCGTGAGGAACTCGTGGCCGGCGAACGTGCGCGTGCGCGGCGCGTGGTGCACCGGGTCGAGGATGAACTCGAGCGGCACTTCGAACACGTCGTCCACCTCGGTGCGGTCGAGCTGCAGGGTGAACCCCGGTCGCACGATCGCCACCACGGGCGTGATCAGGTAACCGGTCAGCACAGCGTGGTCGTGCAGGTAGCCCACCCGGGACGCGAAGCCGGGGGCGAGGCCGATCTCCTCCCACGTCTCGCGCACTGCCGCCTCCCAGGGACCCGCGTCGTGCGGCTCGATCCTCCCGCCCGGGAAGCTGATCTGGCCCGGATGGTTCTTCAGGTGCGAGGCGCGCTGGGTGAGCAGCACCGTGAGACCCTCCGCCCGCTCGACCAGGGGCACCATCACGGCTGCGCGATTCAACCGCGCCGGCAAGTGTCCGCGCAGCGCCGCCGTCTGTTCGGGCGTGAGTCCAGCCACCCACGCGTCGAGCGGGTCACCGCCCGGCGCCGTGCCGCGCAGGCGCTGCTCGATGTGCTCGCGCGTCGCATATGCCGGTGCGGGCGCCAATCAATCCCCCGACTCGCGCTGACGCACGCCGCCCTTGGTGAGCGCCGCCGGATCGAGCAGCTTCGCCAGGCGCCGCTCGTCGAGATCCGTCATTTCGGCCGCCACTTCGCGGATCGGGCGGCCCTCGGCGAGTGCGCGCTTGGCGATCGCGGCAGCCAGGTCGTATCCGATGACGGGCGCGAGCGCCGTCACCAGCATCGGGTTGCGATCGAGCGCGCCGGCGATCTGTCGCGTGTTCACGGCAAATCCGGCAACAGCGCTGCGCGCCAGCGTGCGCGACGCGTTGGCGAGCAGCTCGATGCTCTGCAGGAGGTTGTGGGCGATCACCGGCAGCATCACGTTCAGCTGGAACGTGCCCGACTGGCCGGCAACCGCGATCGTGGCGTCGTTGCCCATCACCTGCGCGGCGATCATCGCGACGGCCTCCGGCACCACCGGGTTCACCTTGCCCGGCATGATGCTGCTGCCCGGCTGCAGCGCGGGCAGCGCGATCTCGCCGAGGCCCGCGAGCGGGCCGCTGTTCATCCAGCGCAGGTCGTTGGCGATCTTCATCAACGTGACCGCGAGCGTGCGCAGCTGGCCCGAAAGCTCGACGGCGGTGTCCTGCGCCGCGATCGCGGCGAACAGGTTGCGGTTCGGCTGCAGGTCGAGCCCCGTCTGCAGCGACAGCAGGCTCGCCGCCCTGACGGCGAATCCCTCGGGCGCATTGACGCCCGAGCCGATCGCCGTGCCGCCGAGCGCCAGTGCGTGGAGGCGCGGCCGGCATGCCTGCAGCCGCGCCACGCCGTCCTCGACCTGCGCGCGCCACGCACCGATCTCCTGGCCGAGCGTGAGCGGCATCGCGTCCATCAGGTGCGTGCGCCCGGTCTTGACGACCTCGCCCACGTCGCCCGCCTTGCGCGCGATCGTCTCCGACAGTTCCTTGAGCGCGGGCAGCAGCTGTTCGCTGACGGCCAGCGCGGCGGCGAGGTGAATCGCCGTCGGGATCACGTCGTTGCTGCTCTGGCAGCGGTTCACGTGGTCGTTCGGATGGGCCTGGGTGCCGCCGGCGTACTGCGTGGCGAGGTGCGCGATGACCTCGTTGGCATTCATGTTGCTGCTGGTGCCGGAACCCGTCTGGAACACGTCCACCGGGAAATGAGCGTCGTGCCGGCCTTCCGCCACCTCGAGGGCCGCCTTCTGGATCGCGAACCCGCGCACCTTGTCGAGCTCGCCGAGTTCGACGTTGGCACCCGCCGCCGCCCACTTGACGAGGCCGAGCGCGCGGATGAACCCGCGTGGCATCCGCAGGCCGCTCAGCGGGAAATTCTGCACGGCGCGCTGGGTCTGCGCGCCCCACAGGGCCTGGGCGGGGACGCGCAGCTCGCCCATGCTGTCGCGCTCCACGCGATATTCGTCTGCGGACATGAACCGGCGCTCCGAAAGGGTGCGCAGGCGCCATGGCGGGGGCCTGCGGTATCATTCGGGATCGTAACACCTCCGGATGCCGGCATGAGCCTCAACTCCCTCGCGGCAATCTCCCCCGTCGATGGCCGCTACGCCGCGCGCTGCACCGAGTTGCGCGCCCTCTTCAGCGAGTCCGGCCTGATCCGCGCGCGGGTCCGCGTCGAGATCGCCTGGCTGCAGGCCCTCGCCGGCCCGGGCGGCCTCGACGAGATGCAGGGGCTCTCAGCGGCCGATCTCGCCATCGCCACCGGCATCGCGACGCACTTCAGCGAACCGGACGCCGCGGCGGTGAAGGGCATCGAGCGCGAGACGAACCACGACGTCAAGGCGGTCGAGTACTTCATCAAGCAGCAACTCGAGCCGCACGCGGCCTGGAAGTCGCGCCTCGAGTTCGTGCACTTCGCCTGCACGTCGGAAGACATCAACAACCTGTCCTATGCGCTGATGTGCCTCGAGGCGCGCGACGCCGTGCTGCTGCCGCGCATCGATTCGCTCACGCAGGCGCTGCGGGCGATGGCCCACGCGCATGCCGACGACGCCATGATGTCGCGCACGCACGGCCAGCCCGCCACGCCGACGACGCTGGGCAAGGAAGTCGCGGTGTTCGTCCACCGCCTGCGCCAGGCGCGCGAAGCGCTCGCGCGCGTGCCGATCCGCGGCAAGCTGAACGGCGCCGTCGGCAACTTCAACGCCCACCTGAGCGCCGCGCCCGAGGTGGACTGGGTGGCGCTCGGCCGCCGCCTCGTCGAGTCGCTCGGCCTCGAGTGGAACCCCTACACGACGCAGATCGAACCGCACGACTGGATGGCCGAGTACTTCGACGCGCTGGCCCGCTGCAACACGGTGCTGCTCGACCTGTGCCGCGACTTCTGGGGTTACATCTCGCTCGGCTATTTCCGCCAGAAGGTCGTCGCCGGCGAGGTCGGTTCCTCGACCATGCCGCACAAGGTGAACCCGATCGACTTCGAGAACGGCGAAGGCAACTTCGGCGTCGCGAACGCGCTGCTGCGCTTCATGGCGGACAAGCTGCCCGTGTCGCGCTGGCAGCGCGACCTCACCGATTCCACCGTCCAGCGCAACATCGGCGTGGCACTTGCGCACTCCGACATCGCCATCCAGTCGGTGTCGCGCGGCCTCGCGCGGCTCGAGGTGGATCGCGAGCGGCTGCAGGCCGACCTCGATGCCAACTGGGAACTGCTGGCCGAGCCGATCCAGACGGTGATGCGCCGGCACGCCGTGCCCGAAGCCTACGAGCAACTCAAGGCCCTCACCCGCGGCAGGCGTTTCGACGCCGCGGCCGTCGCGGCCTTCGTCCGCGGTCTGCCGATCCCTCACGCCGACAAGCAGCGGCTGCTCGAACTGACACCGGCCACCTACCTCGGGCTCGCCGCGCGGCTCGCCCGCGCCGTCTGAGCCCCTCCTGGCCGTGCCCGCCGAACGCCACGTCCAGCTGCGGCCGGCCACCTGGGCCGAAGACCGCGCGGCGCTGCAGGCCGTGCGGCGCAGCGTCTTCATCGAAGAGCAGGGAATCCCCGAGTCCGACGAGTGGGACGACATCGATCCAGTCGCCCGGCACGTGCTCGCCGTGGCGGAAAAACGTGACGCAATCGGCACGGGACGCCTCGAACCCACCGGCAAGATCGGCCGCGTCGCCGTACTGCCGCAGTACCGCGGCACCGGGGTCGGCAGCCTGATCATGCGCCACCTCGTGAACCACGCCACAGAATTGGGATTCGCGAGGGTCTATCTTCACGCTCAGGCCGCGGCCGAAGGTTTCTACGCGCGGCTGGGTTTCCGGGCCGAAGGGCCCGTCTTCGACGAATGTGGGATTCCGCACCTGCGGATGACCCTGGGGATCACGGGAAAAGATGGAATCGAGGATGGACGTCGCGGGCACGAGGAGCATCCTCTCGACGCTCGATGAATACCGGAGCGCAGTCGCGGAGATCGCGAAGCGCGCCAACCGGTCGATGTCCATCTACACCCCGAACCTCGAGCCCCTCATCTACGACCAGGACATGTTCCTCGAGCCGCTCAAGCGGCTCGTGCTCGCGCGTGGCCACGCACGCCTGCGCGTACTCATCTCGGACCCGGCCCGCGTCGTGCGCGAGGGCAACCGGTTCATGCAGATGGCACGGCGGCTCACGAGCTTCATCGAGCTGCGCAACGTGCCGCCGGAGTTCCGCGACAACCCGGCCGCCTTCATCATCGCCGACGCCTCCGCCATCGCCTACCGCCAGCAGTGCGCGAAGTGGGAAGGCATCGTCGAGCTCAACGACCAGCAGATCGTCAAGCGCTACCTCGCCTACTTCGACGAGGTCTGGGCCGTGAGCCTGATCCAGCCCGAACTGCGTGCGACCGCGATCGACTTCTGAGCGCGGCCAAGGATTCCCGGGCACGTATAATGCCGGGCATGGTATGGAAACCTGACGTGACCGTGGCCGCCGTCGCCGAGATCGACGGCAGATTTCTCTTCGTCGAAGAACGCTCGAGCGGCCGCGTGGTCATCAACCAGCCGGCCGGGCACCTCGAGGACGGCGAGACCTTCCTCGAGGCCGTCGTCCGCGAGACCCTCGAGGAAACGGCGTGGCGCTTCGAGCCGCAGGCATTGCTCGGCGTCTACGTCTGGCGTCCCGCGCACCAGCACCGCACCTTCCTGCGCGTCGCATTCGCCGGCGCGGTGAGCGATCACGACCCGTCGCGTCCGCTCGACCACGGCATCCTGCGCACGCGCTGGCTGACGCGTGACCAGCTCGCCGAGCCCCGCACTCGCCTGCGCAGCCCGCTCGTCACCCAGTGCGTCGACGATTACCTCGCCGGCACGCGTCATCCCCTCTCGCTCATCAGCCACCTGATCGCCGCGCCCGTCACGCTCGCTGCGAGCGGCTGATTCTTCCGTTGCCTTGTCGCGCAGGGTTCCGGGCATGTTCGCGGAACCGTCTGCGGCATGGACGCCGCAGACGGAGCCCCCAGGGACGGGTTCACGGCGTTTCCGCGGACATGCCCGGGAGCCTGTGCGGCTGTGCACGGTAGAATCCCCCGCATGAGCAGCGTCGAACGAGTCGTCCTCGGCATCTCCGGCGGCGTGGATTCCGCCGTCGCGGCCGCGCTGCTCAAGGACGCGGGCTACGACGTGCACGCGCTCTTCATGCGCAACTGGGACGAGGACGAGGACGGTTACTGCACGGCGGCCGCAGACCTGCAGGATGCGCGCAAGGTGTGCGACGAACTCGGCATCCCGCTGCACACCGTCAACTTTGCCGCCGAATACCGTGCGCGGGTGTTCGCGCATTTCCTCGCCGAATTGCGCGCCGGCCGCACGCCCAACCCCGATGTCGCCTGCAATCGCGAAATCAAGTTCGGCGTGTGTTTCGAGCACGCGCAGCGGCTCGGGGCCACCTGGTTCGCGACTGGTCACTACGCGCGCTCCGCCGTCGTGGATGGCCAGCCACGGCTGCTGCGGGCAGCCGATCGCGGCAAGGACCAGACGTACTTTCTGCACACTGTGCCGGGCGAGCTGCTCGTCCGCACGCTGTTCCCGATCGGGCACCTCGCCAAGACCGAGGTGCGGCGCATCGCGCACGACCGGGCACTGCCGGTGCACGACAAGCGCGACAGCACCGGCATCTGCTTCATCGGCGAGCGCCCGTTCGCGGAGTTCCTGGCCCAGTACCTGCCCGCGCAGCCGGGTCCCATCGAGGCGACCGACGGCAGGGTGCTCGGCCGACATCGGGGCCTGATGTACTACACGCCCGGCCAGCGCCAGGGCCTGACCCTGGGGGGCGTCCGGGGCGCCGCCGAGGCCCCATGGTACGTGGCCGCGAAGGACCTCGAACGCAACGTCCTCGTCGTCACGCAGCAGCACGACGATCCGCGGCTGATGACCCGCGAATTCGGGACCGAGGCTGCGAACTGGATCGCGGGCAGCGCCCCCGCACGTGAGTTCACCTGCACGGTGAAGACCCGCTACCGCCAGCCGGACCAGGCCTGCACGGTCACCGTTGGCGACGATGGATGCTGCCGGGTGCGGACGGAGGCACCCCAGCGAGCGGTCACCCCGGGCCAGTCGGCCGTCTTCTACGACGGCGAAGCCTGTCTCGGGGGTGCGGTCATCGGCGGGATCGGACCTGCGACCGCGCCCTGACGGCCCCCGGCCCCTGCCGCAGGGACCCCCTGACCCGCTATA
>JAGVUU010000344.1 GCA_019136105.1 Gammaproteobacteria bacterium | reverse complement strand
CCGGCGTGGCGGAGAATCAGTTCCGAGGCGCGCGACAGGGCGGACACCCGCAAGTCCACTGCACCCGCGAGCGGTGCCTTGGGCGCTGCCGGTTCGACGACGGCGATGCTCCAGCCAGCGAGGCGTTCGTCGCGCGCCATCAGTGCCGCCACGCAGGCGCCGACCATGCCGCCGCCCACGATGACCACGTCGAAGTCGTTGCGTCGCGCGATCACGTTCAGTGTCCGGTGACGAGGGGAACACCGCGTGCGAGACGGGGCACGCGGCCCGCGGCGCCCACACTGAGGCGGGCCATCGCCGCCTTGGCCGGCGGGAAAGCGTCGAAGGCGAGCAGGCCCGCGCTGCGCAAGCCGCGGGCCAGGCCAAGCGGCGAACCGAACAGGCGCACGAGGCCGTCGGTGAACGCGACGATGCGTCCCTGGTCTTCCTCGCGCCACTTGGCGTAGGCCGCGAGCGTCTCCCGCGCTCCCGGGTCGCGCTGCCCGGCCGCACTCGCGTCCGCAATCACCTCGGCCAGGCTCGCGGCGTCGCGCAGGCCGAGGTTGAAGCCCTGCCCCGCGATCGGGTGCATCGACTGGGCCGCATTGCCGACGACGGCCAGCCGCTCGGCGACGTGGCGCGCGGTGCGGGCGAGCCCGAGCTCGTACGAATGGCGCGCGCCGACCTTCAGGATCCGGCCCAGGCGGAAGCCGAAAGTGCGCTGGAACTCCGCGAGGAATTCTTCGTCGCCGAGGGCCAGCAGCCGCTCGGCCTCCTCGGGACGGCGCGTCCAGACGATGCCGCTGCGGCCTTCCGCGAGCGGCAGGACCGCGATCGGCCCCTCGGGCGTGAATCGCTCGTAGGCGACGTGCGCGTGGAAACGCTGCGTGGTGATGGTCGCGATGATCGCCGTCTGGCCGTAGGCCCAGTGGTCCGACTCGATGCCGGCCTGCTCGCGCACGAGCGACCGCGCGCCGTCGGCAGCGACGACGAGCCGCGCCGCGATGCGTTGCTCGGCGCCGTCGCGCTCGACCACGAGGACACGCAGGTCGCCGGCGAGCTCGCTGCCGACCGCACGGGCCGGCGCAATCAGTTCCACGCCGGGACAGGCGCGCAATCCCTCCCAGAGTCCGGCGCCGATGACGCGGTTCGGCAGCACGTAACCCAGCGCCTCGAGACCCTGTTCGGCGGCGTCGATGCGGGCTGTGCCGAAGCGCCCCTGCTCCGACACATGGATGCGCCGGATCGGCATGGCCTCGCGTTCCATGTGGCGCCAGACGTCGAGGCTGCGGAACACGCGCACCGTGCCGTTGGCGAGCGCCGTGGTACGTTCGTCGAAGCTCGGGTGCTCCCCGCTGCCCGCGACGGGCGCGACGCCCTCCACGAGCGCGATCCTCAGGCCGAGCGGCGCGAGCGCCAGCGCGAGCGACGCACCGACCAGGCCCCCGCCCGCGATGGCGAGGTCGTAAGGCTGGGCGGAGAGCGTTGAATTCATGGCGGGATCAACCGCGCATCACGCGCTCGATCTCCGCCGGCGTCCGCGGCAACCCGTCCGTGAGCAGCTCGAACCCGCCTGCGGTGACTGCGACGTCGTCCTCGATGCGCACGCCGATGTTCCACCAGCGGCGCGGCACTCCCGGCGTGCCGGCAGGAATGTAGATGCCCGGCTCCACGGTCAGGCACATGCCCGGCTCGAGCACGCGCCACTCGTCGCCAACCTTGTAGTCGCCGACGTCGTGCACGTCCATGCCGAGCCAGTGGCCGGTGCGGTGCATGAAGAACTTCTTGTACGCCTCTTCCTTGATCAGCGCGGGGACCCGCCCCTTGAGCAGACCGATGCGCACGAGGCCGTGGGTGATGGCGCGGACCGCCGCGTCGTGCGGGTCGTTCCAGTGGTTGCCCGGCTTGATGGCCGCGAACGCAGCCTCCTGCGCCTCGAGCACCACTTCGTAAACGGCGCGCTGCTCGGCGGTGAAGCGGCCGTTCACCGGGAACGTGCGCGTGATGTCCGACGCGTAGTAGTCGTACTCGCAGCCGGCGTCGATCAGCAGCAGGTCGCCGTCGTGCAACTCGGCGTCGTTGGCGTGGTAGTGCAGCGTGCAGGCGTTCGCCCCGCCGCCCACGATCGGGTGATAGGAGATGTCGGCCTTGTGGCGATGGAACTCGTGGAGCAGCTCCGCCATCAGCTCGTACTCGTGCACGCCCGGCCGCGTCGCCTTCATGGCGCGTACGTGCGCGCCGACCGCGATCTGCGCCGAGCGGCGCATCACGGCGAGCTCGCCACGGCTCTTGTAGAGCCGCATGTCGTGCAGCAGGTGATCGAGCGCGACGAACTCCTGCGGCGTGTGGATGCCCTGCTTGGCCTTGCCGCGCAGCGTGTTCACCCAGCCGATCACGTGCTGGTCGAAATCGGGGTGCACGCCCATCGTGTAATAGACGCGGCTGCACTGTTCCATGAGCCCGGGCAGGATGTCGTCGATGTCGCCGATCGGAAACGCGTCGTCGGCCCCGAACTCGGCCGTTGCGCCCTCGGGCCCGGCACGCTTGCCGTCCCAGGTCTCGCGCGCCGGGTCGCGGTCGCGCAGGAACAGGATGTATTCGGCCTGTGCCCGGCCCGGCACCAGCACCGCCACCGACTCCGGTTCGTCGAACCCGGTGAGGTAGTGGAAGTCGCTGTCCGGGCGGAAGTGATAGTGCACGTCGCCGTTGCGCTGCTTCTCGGTCGCGGTGGGCAGGATGGCGATGCCGCCCTTGCCCATCATGCGCATCAGCTGCCGGCGGCGCCGGGCGAATTCGTCTTTGCGAACGGTCATGGTCAGGTCAGTGTCCGGACTGGGGTGCGGGCACGCCGGCGCGCGCGACGCCGAGCTCCTCGTAAACGATCTGCACGGCGGCACGCACGAACTCGACGAGTTCCGCGTATGCCTCCTCCTCCACCTCGGCATCCTCGGAGCCGACGGCGCCGGCGTGGGAAAGCTGGGTCAGGTCGCCGAGCACCTCGGTCACCGTCTCGGGCAACTTCGCCTGCGCAGCCGCGCCCGATGCACCGAAACCGTACAGGAAACCCTGGCACCAGGCGGCGAGTGCCGACACGCGCTCAGCGAGGTCGGCATCGTCCTCCGGCAACAGCGGCTCGAATTCCATGTCGGGGCGCGCGAGCACGCCGAGGCTCTCCTCGAACAGCGTCGCGAACGGCTCGTTCGCGCCCGTCCCGCCCGGCAGCTCGGCGAGGATCTCGTCGAGCCATTCGGCGAGCGAATAGTCCGGGCGCAGGCACAGCGCGCCGCACAGGCAGCCGTGCGCCTCGGCCGCAGGAACTTCGGACGCGGCCTCGGCGAGCGCCCGGGCGACGTCGGCGTATACCACGGAGGAATGCATCGAACATATCGTAGCATCGGGCGCCGCGCCGTCGCCGGTTCAATTGATTCCCCGCAGGGGCGGCTCTATAGTTCCTCGCATGAGTGAACCCTCCGCCCGGACCGCGGTCGACGCCGAACTGAAGCGGCTGGAACGGCGCATCGACGAACTCGTCGCCACCGTCGGCCAGCTCAAGGAAGAGAATCGCGCCCTGCGGCAGCGGCAGGACTCGCTCATGACCGAGCGCGCCAACCTGCTGCAGAAGAACGAGCAGGTGCGGGCCCGCGTCGAGGCGATGATCGGCCGCCTGAAGGCGATGGAGCACGGCTCGTGAGCGAAGACCGCGTCACCCGCGTCAGCGTCCGCCTGCTCGACCGCGAGTACCAGGTGGCGTGCCCGGCCGAGGAGCGGTCCGATCTGCTTGACTCCGCCGAGTACCTCGATGCGAAGATGCGTGAGGTGCGCGACACCGGCAAGGTCGTCGGGCTCGACCGCATCGCGGTCATTTCGGCGCTCAACCTCGCCAACGAATTGATCAGGCTCCGCCGCAACGGCTCGAGCGTCGACGCCGAACTCGGCGCGAAGCTGCAGAAGTTGCGGGAGCGCGTGGAATCGGCCCTCGAGAAGGGCCAGCAACTGGAACTCTAGGGAGCGCGGGCTTGCCCGCCTCCCCGACGATTTGGCGCCGCCTGCGGTGTTCGACACGGTCCGGGTTACCTCTCGACCTTAAGTTCAACACCCTGGGGATTGGGCCTAGCGTCACCCGTGTGCAAGTCCGCCTCGAGCGGGAAGCCTTCGGTGGCGTGGCCTGCCCCAACTATTGCTCCACGTCGAGAGCAATGGTTCGTGACGGCACAGGCGGGTGGCGCCATCCCCTTTCCTTCCCGGCCGGCAGACCGCATGGCGCAACCCACTCCTGAAGTCCGCGCCACGCGCCGCCGGCTGCGCGAGTTGCGCCTCGCGCTGGGACCCGCCGAGCGTGCCGCCGCAGAACGCGCGATCCGCGCCACGCTCGTGGGGCTCGGAGTGTTCCGCCGCGGTGCCCACGTCGCGCTCTATCTCCCGATGCGCGGCGAGGTCGACGTGCGGCCGTGCCTCGACGTCGCCCGCCGCCACGGGTCGCACCTGTACGTGCCCCGCGTCGTGAGCCGCCGCCGGCGCCAGATGCTCTTCGCGCCGTGGACCGAAGACGGCGCACATCGCACCAACGCCTTCGGCATCCTCGAACCTGGCAGCGCCGCCGGCGCGCGTCCGGCGATCGGGCTCGACACGGTCGTGTTGCCGCTCGTCGGGTTCGACTCGAGCGGCAACCGCCTCGGCATGGGCGCAGGCTTCTACGACCGCGCACTGCGCCGCCGGCTCGATCGCGGCGCAACGTGGCGCCGGCCGCGACTGATCGGCGTCGCCTACGCCTGCCAGCAACTCCCCGTGATTCCCGCTTCGCCCTGGGACGTGCCGCTCGACCTCGTCGTCACCGAGCGAGGCGTCATCGTGCCCGGGCGCGCCCCCATCCAGAGGACCGACTAGTGAAGTACTGGCTGTTCAAGACCGAACCGGAGACCTTCAGCGTGGACGACCTGGCCCGCGCCCGCGGCGCGACCACGGCGTGGGACGGTGTGCGCAATTACCAGGTGCGCAACATGCTGCGCGACGAGATGAAGGCCGGGGACCTGGGCTTCCTCTATCACTCGAGCTGCGACGTGCCCGGCATCTACGGCATCGTGAAGGTGGTGAAGGAAGGCTATCCGGAGCGCGCCGCACTCGACCGCAAGCACGCGTACTTCGACCCGAAGAGCGACCCGGCGAAGCCGACCTGGTACAGCGTCGACGTGCAGCTCGAAAAGAAAATCGACCCACCGATCACGCTCGAAACCTTGCGCAAACATGCGCAGAGGGCGCTCTCGGAGATGCTGATCCTCCGTCGCGGCAACCGTCTGTCGGTAACGCCGGTGACGCGCGACGAGTGGCGTTTCATCACGTCACTGAAGTGACGCGATGCCGTGAATCACAGCACGAACGCATCGTCGCACGCGATCGTCACGACGCTCGTGGATCAGAGACCCGAGACGGGCGCAAGAAGAATTCGTGACGTACCTCTTGCAATGTGGTTTTGAATTCTGTAAATACTGCGCCCGGACTAACCCGACATGGAGATACGCAAATGGCTGCTAAGAAGAAGGCTGTGAAGAAGGCGAAGGCGAAGGCGAAGCCGAAGAAGGCCGCCAAGAAGAAGTAAGCTTCTCGCTTAGTCTTCAAGACTGTGCCCGCGAAAGCGGGCACAGTCGTATCTGGGGGTCGCACGGCGCATGAACCAGGACCAGATGAAGCAGCGCGCCGCCGAGGCAGCGCTCGCCTACCTCCGCGACGGCACCGTGGTCGGCGTCGGCACGGGTTCCACCGTCAATTTCTTCATCGACGCGCTCGCCGGGCACCGGCACCTCATCGTGGGCGCCGTCTCGAGCTCGGACGCGAGCACCCGCCGTCTCGCGACGCACGGCATTCCCGTCCTCGACCTGAACGAGGCGGGCGAGCTCGAGGTGTACGTGGACGGCGCCGACGAGGCGACCCGCGGCCTGCACCTGATCAAGGGCGGCGGCGGCGCCCTGACGCGCGAGAAGATCGTTGCCGCGGCCTCCCGCCGCTTCGTGTGCATCGTGGACGAGAAGAAGCTGGTCGAGCGGCTCGGCGCCTTCCCGTTGCCGGTCGAGGTGATCCCGATGGCCCGCAACCTCGTCGCGCACCAGCTGCGGCGGTTCGGCGGCGAACCCGTGTGGCGCGAGGGGGTGGTCACCGACAACGGCAACCACATCCTCGACGTCCGCAACCTCTCGATCGCTGACCCTGTCGCGCTCGAAGGCGAGATCAACCAGCTCGCCGGCGTGGTCACCGTCGGGCTGTTCGCCCGGCGTCCGGCGGATGTACTACTGGTCGGGACACCCTCCGGCGTCGTAACGTTGGAGCGTGACGCCTGATCCGGCACTCGTCAGCGAACTGAGGTCCGCGCTCGGCGCCGACGCCGTACTGGTGTCGGCCGAGGCCTGCACTCCCTTCGAGTGCGACGCGCTCAACACCCAGCGCCGCCGTCCCGACATCGTCGCGCTGCCCCGCTCGCCCGAACAGGTCATGGCGGTGCTGAACGCCTGCCGCCGCCACGCGACGCCGGTCGTCGCCCGCGGTGCCGGCACCGGACTCTCCGGTGGCGCACTGCCGGTCGCGGGTGGCGTGCTGCTGGTGATGTCGCGCCTGGACCAGATCATCGAGATCGACCCGGCCCGCCGCATCGCGCGCGTCCAGCCGGGCGTCACCAACCTCGAGATCTCGCAGGCAGCGGCGCCCTTCGGCCTGTACTACGCCCCCGACCCATCCTCCCAGGTCGCCTGCACGATCGGCGGCAACGTGGCCGAGAACTCGGGCGGCGTGCACTGCCTGAAGCACGGCCTCACGGTGCACAACCTCCTCGAGATCCGTGTCGCCACCATCGACGGCGAGTGGCTGACGCTCGGCTCGGCCTCGGGTGAGGCGCCCGGCCTCGCGTTGCTGCCGTTGTTCACGGGCTCGGAGGGCATGCTCGGCGTGACGGTCGAGGCCACCGTGCAGTTGAAGCCGCTGCCCGAGCGGGTCGAACTCGTCCTGGCCGCCTTCGGCGACGTGCGCCGCTGCGCGGACGCCGTCGGCCGCATCATCGCGACCGGCATCGTGCCGGCCGGCCTCGAGATGATGGACGCACCCGCGATCCGGGCGGCCGAGGCCTTCGTGCATTGCGGCTATCCGACGGACGCCGCCGCCCTGCTGCTCTGCGAGCTCGACGGGCTGAACCACGACGTGCAGCGCGAACTCGATGCCGTACAGGCACTGCTGCACGACTGCGGCGCCACGTCGCTGCGCGTGGCGACCGGTGCTGCCGAACGCCTGCGCATGTGGTCCGGGCGCAAGTCGGCGTTCCCCGCCGTGGGCCGGCTCGCGCCCGACTACTTCTGCATGGACGGCACCATCCCGCGCCGCCACCTGGCCGGCGTGCTCGAACGCATCGGCGAAATGTCGCGGGCCGCCGGGCTGCCGGTTGCGAACGTGTTCCACGCGGGCGACGGCAACCTGCACCCGCTGATCCTGTTCGACGCCGGCCAGCCGGGCGAGGTCGAGCGCGCCGAGTACCTCGGCGCCGAGATCCTCGAGCTGTGCGTGGCCGTCGGCGGCACGGTGACCGGGGAACACGGCGTCGGCGTCGAGAAGCTCGGACCGATGTGCACCCAGTTCGGGGCGGACGAACTCGAGGCGTTCCACGCCCTCAAGCGCGCCTTTGACCCGGACGGCCTGCTCAACCCAGGCAAGGCGATCCCGACGCTGGCGCGCTGCGCCGACTACGGCGCGATGCGCGTGCACGGCGGCAAGCTGCCCTTCTCCCACCTGCCCCGCTTCTGAGCGCCATGGACCGCGACTGCACATCGGCGCTGGTCGAGCAGGTCCGCGAGGCCTCGGTCCGGCGAGTGCCGTTGCGCGTCGTGGGTGGTGACACGAAGCGCTTCCACGGTCGCGCGACGGAGGGGCGGGCACTCGAGACTCGTGAGCATGGCGGCATCCTGCGGCACGATCCGGCAGAACTCGTGCTCACGGCGCGCGCCGGTACGCCGCTCGCGGAGATCGAGGCCGCGCTTGCGAGCAAGGGACAGCGACTGCCGTTCGAGCCGCCGCACTTCGGGTCCGGCGCGACGCTGGGCGGCACCGTGGCCTGCGGCCTCGCCGGCCCCGCGCGCGCCTGGTCGGGCCCGTTGCGCGACTTCGTGCTCGGCGCGCGGGTGCTCACCGGCGACGGGCGCGTGCTGCGATTCGGCGGCGAAGTGATGAAGAACGTCGCCGGGTACGACGTGGCGCGGCTCCTGGCGGGTTCGCTCGGCATCCTCGGCGTACTGCTCGACGTGTCGCTCAAGGTGCTGCCGCGACCGCCCGGAGAGCGAACGCTGGCACTCGAGATGGACGAGGCCACGGCGCTCACGCGGCTCGCGGAGCTCGCCCGCAGTGCCCTGCCGCTCTCGGCAGGCAGCTGGATCGACGGCCGCGCCTACCTGCGATTCGAAGGCTCGGACGCGACGCTCGACGAGGTCCAGCGGCGGCTCGGTGGCGAGGTCGTCGCCGAGTCGCGTGACTTCTGGAGCGGGCTCCGTGAGCAGAGTCACCCGTTCTTTGCCGGAGACGCGCCGCTGTGGCGCTGCACGCTGCCTCCGCTTGCGCCCCAGTTGTCGATCGAAGGCACGCCTTTGGTCGAGTGGAACGGCCTGCAACGCTGGTACCGCTGTCCGCCCGGCGTCACGGCGTTCGCAGCAGCGTCAGCCGTCGGTGGCCACGCCACGCTGTTCCGCCATGCTCCGGCCGGCGTCGATGTCTTCAGCCCGTTGCCGCCAGCGATGCTCCGACTGCATCGCGCGCTGAAGCGCGAGCTCGACCCTGCGGGGATCCTGAACCCCGGCCGCATGTACGCGGACCTGTAGCCGTGTTCGCGCAGCCCGCATCGGATCTCGCAGGGACGGAACGCGGTCGCGAGGCGCAGGCGCTGCTGCGCAACTGCGTGCACTGCGGGTTCTGCCTGCCCGCCTGCCCGACATACCGCGTGACGGGCAACGAGCTCGACAGCCCGCGCGGACGCATCTACCTGATCAAGCAGGTCGTCGAGGGCGCAGCGGTCACGGCGACCACTCGCGAGCATCTCGATCGCTGCCTCACCTGCCGCGCCTGCGAACGGGCGTGCCCATCGGGCGTCGCATACGGGCGGCTGATCGACCTCGGCCGCGAACTGGTCGAGGAGCGGGCACCGCGACCGCCGGCGCAACGGGCCGTGCGCCGCGCGTTCGTCGAGGTCTTCTCACGGCCCCGTCTGTTCGGCGCACTGCTGGGCGTCGGGCAGGCTGTGCGAGGCTTGTTGCCGGCGGCGGCCCGGGCGCGGATTCCGTCGCGAACTGCCGTCGCAGGCGGGTTGCCCAGCGCGCGTCATGCGCGGCGGGTCGTGCTGCTCGAAGGTTGCGTACAGCCGGGGCTCGCGCCCGCCATCAATCACGCGGCGGCACAGGTCCTCGACCGGCTCGGGATCTCTGTCGAACGAATCGCCGGCGAACAGTGCTGTGGCGCGCTCGGGCACCACCTAGGACAAACGGAGCGCGCGCTCGCACAGGCGCGCAGCAACGTCGACGCCTGTTGCGCGGCGCTCGATGCGGGAGCCGAGGTGATCGTCAGCACGGCCAGCGCGTGCGGACTGATGGTGAAGGACTACGGCCGGCTGCTGGCGGGCGACCCTGCGTACGCCGCAGGTGCGAAGCGAGTCAGCGCAGCCACCCGGGACGTGTCCGAAGTCATCACGCCGGGCGATCTCGAGCACGCCGGCCTCACGGCCAACACAGGACCACGCGTGGCCTGGCAGGCGCCGTGCACGCTGCAGCACGGGCAACGGCTGGCTGACCGTGTCGAGGCGCTGCTGCGGGCGGCCGGGTACGTGCTGGTGCCCACACGCGAGCCGACGTTGTGTTGCGGCTCGGCGGGCGCCTACTCGATCCTCCAGCCGGAGCTTTCGCAGGAACTGCGCCGGCGCAAGATTGCCGCACTGACGATCGGCGCACCCGGAGTGGTCGCCACCGCCAACATCGGCTGCCTCGAGCACCTGCGACCGGCCAGCCCGGTGCCGGTGCGGCACTGGATCGAACTCCTCGCCGAGGCCCTCGATCGGTGACGGGCGCGTCGTACGTGCTCGATACGCCGCGCCTGGTGCTGCGCCGGCTCGAACCCGCCGATGCCGGGTTCATTCTCGAGATCACGAACGACCCGGACTGGTTGCGGCACATCGGCGATCGCGGCATCCGTTCGCTCGACGACGCGCTCCGTTACATCGCCGACGGCCCGTGCGCCATGTACGAGCGCCATGGATTCGGCCTGTACATTGTCGGGCTGCGGGACGGCGGCAGACCCATCGGACTCTGCGGTCTGATCAAGCGCGACTGGCTGGGCGACGCAGACATCGGCTTCGCGTTCCTGCCGGCGTTCCGGGGACGCGGCTATGCGCTCGAAGCTGCAGCGGCCACGCTGGAATACGGCAGGACGACCCTCGGCCTGCGTCGGGTCGCCGCAATCGTGTCGTCCGGCAACGCCGACTCGCTGCAACTGCTCGGCCGGTTGGGGATGCGCCTCGAACGGATGGTCCTGCCGCCGAACGAGACGATCCCGTTGTGCCTGTACGTGACGCCGCCACCGGGCTAGCGTAGCGACCCATGCTGAAACCGATCGTCCATCACATCCCCGTCTGTCCGTTCTGCCAGCGCCTGGAGATCCTGCTCGCGCTCAAAGGCTGCCCGGACGCGGTCGAGTTCAACGTCGTCGACATCACTCGCCCGCGACCCGACTGGTTGCTCGCGAAGACGCGCGGCACGACGGCGATGCCGATCCTGGAACTCCCCGACGGCCGGATCCTGAAGGAAAGCCTCGTGCTCATGCGCTACCTCGACGAGGCGCTGCCGGGCCGGGCGGTCGCGCAATCGGACCCGTATCGGCGGGCGGTGGAGGGCATGCTCACGCGGCTCGAGAGCGAGTTCGTCGTGCACGGCTACACATGGGTGATGAACCGTGATCCCTCGCGCCGCGAGGCGCTGCGGGACGGCATGCTGAAGCAATACCAGCGCCTCGGCGATTTCTTGGGCGAACACTCGCCGTCCGGGACCTTCCTGTTCGAAGAGTTCGGCTGGGCCGAGGCCGTCTTCACGCCGATCTTCATGCGCTTCTGGTTCCTCGAGTACTACGAGGACTTCAGGTTGCCGGACGAGGTGCGCTACGACCGCGTGCGCCGCTGGATCGACGCCTGCATCACCCATCCCGCGGCACAGCAGGTGAGCCGGGAGCAAGTGGTCAAGCTGTACTACGACTACTCGCAGGGTGCGG
>JAGVUU010000199.1 GCA_019136105.1 Gammaproteobacteria bacterium | reverse complement strand
AGCGGAACCTCCTGAAGTCCGTAGCCCCCGAGATGCTCGGCCAGGGCGCGACGAATCAACATTTCCGACGTAATGCCCAAGTCGGCAGCCATCGCCTCGATGCGCTCCGGCATCGTCTCGTTGTCCGAGAACGAAACCGTGAAAACCTTTGGCATGATCGAGCCCTCCGTGAGACTCACGTTTCGCTTCGAAGCAACCGACGCTCAGCCCTTGCCGGGCTGAACGGCCACCAGACGCCCCCGCAGCTCGGCCGCTTCCTCCCCGGCCTTCTTCGCCTGCGCCCGCGCCTCTTCCACCTGGCGCTTCGCCGCCTCGATGTCCCGCACCGCGCCATCGAGCGCCGTCTGCTGAGCCTGCACCTGGACCCGTGCACTGCTGAGCTCCTGCCCGGCCTGCTGGATCTGCTTCTCGAGCCCCTCCACCCGCGTCTCGGCCCGGCTCGCGCGATCGGTTATCGCCTCGAGGCGCGCACTCAGTACAGCCGCCTGCTGCTCGGCGGCGATGCGCCCTTGCTGCGCTTCAGACAACGCCGCACGTAGGCGCTCGAGCTCGGCCGTCTGCTCGACCTGGCGCTCGGCCTGCGCCTCGATCTTGAGACGGGCCGTCGCGACCTCCACGCGGGCGGACTCAGCGGCCTGCTGCTCGCGCTCGATGCGCTGCTGCGCCTCGGCCAAGTCAACGGCCTGCTGCTGCGCCTTGCCAGCCAGGGTGTCACGCTCAGTCGTCAGCGCAGCGACCTGCTCGAGCAGCGCGTCACGCTCGGCCTCGAGCGCTTCGCCGGCAGCCGCCAGATCGGCCGCTTCCGACTGAGTTTGTACGAGACGCGACTCGACCTCGGCCCGCGCCGCGGCGGCCGCCCGCTCGATTTCGTTCGCAAGGGCCGTCGCCAAGGGCGCGGGCAGCTCGGGCGCCGCGGCCGTCGCCGCAGGGCGTGCTTCTCGCCAGGCCACGAGGTGGCGATGGATCGTGTTCGGGCTGCCGGTTCCCAGGTGCTCACGCACCGCACGGATTGTCGGCGACACCCCCTGCCCCACCAGCGCATCCGCGGCGGCGGCGACCTGCTCAAACGTAATTCCTTCGCGTGCCATCTGTATCTCTCCTGTATTTCGTATTGTGTATTTCGTATTGATATTGATACGATACATGATACAGATATGAAATGCAAGAGATACACCACGCATCGAAAAGCCTTCGCGCACTTGCGCGGTGCAGGGTGCGCAAATGCGCGAAGAAAAGCCCCGACTCCTGAGCGGAAAATCGGGGCTGCGTCGAGCAGAGCGGGATGGATAGCTATGGGACGTCTTGCTCCTGCCGTGGTTTGTTGGAGCGTCGAGTCATGTAAGGCAGGAAAGTCCGCGGCCGGATCTGCGGCCCGCTTTCGGGACGCAGCCGGCGCCACTCGCCCTGGGCGAAGGCCACGAGCTTACCGATCTGCCTTCGCATGAGACGAAAGCCCGGCGCGCGATAGAGCTCATCCATGAGCGCCTCGATTTCGGCATCGAACTCGCCCCGCGCGTCCCGCCGGATCTGCCGGCGCTCGGGCGGCGCAGAGGCGACCTCATGGATGCGCTCGCGCAACACCTCCACGCGCTTTCGGTTCATGCGCCACGACCAGCCGACGCCGTCATGGATGAGCTCATACCGACCGATGAAGCTGCAGCGGTCCTGTGCAGCGTCGAAGCGCTGGAGCTTTTCGCGGGCATGCACCCGGCCCTTGCCATCGCTCACGGCCATCAGCCAGCGCACCATCCGCGGGGACTGGTCCGCTGGCCCTGCGACGGCGTAGAGCAACGTGACGGCTTCCCCCCTCGAGCGGCGTTTGCTGCGGGTCGATTTCGGTAGGTTGCAGTCATAAAGCTCGGTCAACTTGAGCTCCAGGGCAGGCCACTTCTCAAGCGAAAGCTCGCCGGTCACGAACCAGGGGTAGCCCAGGCGGGCAGCGTCCTGCACGCGCTGCATGTAAGTCAGGCTGTCTGGTAAGATCGACATACTTGGGAACCTAACAAAGATACCTCATTGCAATGGTGACGATTCTAAGGCAAATCTAGGTGGTCCCAAAGGGACCACACAATATGAGGTTCCTACGGGACAGTTGCAAGCGGGCTCCGGGCTTGAGATGATCATGGGGACGTCACGCAAATCAGGGCTAGCCACCCCGCACACACCCGGATGGGTCTGCTGCGGGGGACGCCAACCCCCGCACACGCAGGCCGTCACGCCGATCCTGGCGCCACCAGGATCGACACCGGCAGGAAAG
>JAGVUU010000296.1 GCA_019136105.1 Gammaproteobacteria bacterium | reverse complement strand
CCGGAAATGCCCCGCGAGCGAGGACGAGGATGCGGTTCACCACATCGTCGACCGTGGTGCCGGTCGAGTCGATGACGACCGCGTCGGTGGCGGGCCGGAGGGGCGCCACGGACCGGGCGGAATCGCGCCTGTCCCGTTCGAGGATTTCCTGCGAAAGGCCGGCGAGATTAGCAGCAAGTCCCTTTTCTTTCAACTGGTTATAGCGCCTGCGGGCCCGTTCCTCGGCACTGGCCGTGAGGAACACCTTGAGGCCCGCGGCCGGGAAAACCACCGTTCCCATGTCCCGGCCGTCGGCCACGAGGCCGGGGGGCATGGCAAAGGCCCGCTGCCGCTCCAGCAGCGCGGCCCTGACCGATGGCATGGCCGCCACCACCGACGCCATGTTGCCCGTGGTCTCGGCCCTCAATTGCGCGGTGACGTCGCGGCCGTCGAGCAGGACCCGCTCGCCGCCCTGCCCGTTCACTTCGAACCGGACGTCGAGGCCCGCTGCGACCCGGGAGTGCGCCGGTTCGTCCGCGGGGTCCAGGCCCCGGGCCGCCCCCGCCAGGGCCGTCAACCGATAAAGGGCTCCGCTGTCGAGCAGGTGCCAGCCGAGCCGCTCGGCGATGATGCGGCAGACGGTGCCCTTGCCCGATCCGCTCGGCCCGTCGATCGCGATGACCGGAACGCCCACTTCGGCCGATCCTCAGGGTCGCTCGTGGAGCTTGAGCCCCGCCGATCGCGCGAGGTCGGCGAACCCCGGGAATGACGTCGCGACGTTGGCTACGTCGCGGATCTCGAGCGGCGCAGCGGCGCGCAGGCTCGCGATCGCGAACGACATGGCGACGCGATGGTCGCCGTGGCTGTCCACGGCACCGCCGCCGATCGGGCCACCCTCGATTCGCAACCCGTCCGGCAGCACCTCGTTGCGCACGCCCACGGCATCGAGACCTCGGGCCATGACGGCGATGCGGTCGCTCTCCTTGACGCGCAGTTCCTCGGCGCCGGTCACGAGCGTCTCGCCCTCGGCGCAGGCGGCGGCGATGAAGAACGCCGGGAACTCGTCGATGGCCAGCGGTACGAGGCGCTCCGGGATGCGTGCACCCCGCAGCTGCGCCGGCCGGATCTCGATGTCCGCCACCGGCTCGGCACCCGCACTGCGATGGTTGATGAGGCGCAGGTCGGCACCCATCAGCGCCAGCATCTCGAGCAGGCCGGTGCGCGTCGGGTTGACGCCGACACCCTCGATCACCACCGGCTCGCGCGCGCCAATGCACGCCGCGACGATGAAGAACGCCGCCGACGAGAAGTCTCCGGGCACCGCGATGTGGGTAGCTTCGAGTCCCGCGGGCGGGCGAACCGTGACGGTGCCACCGCGCGCACGGACTTCGACGCCGAAGCTCTGCAGCATCCGCTCGGTGTGGTCGCGCGTGACCGCCGGCTCGACCACGGTCGTCTCGCCCTGTGCGTAAAGGCCCGCGAGCAGCACCGCGGACTTCACCTGCGCGCTGGCGACTGGCATGTCGTAGTGGATGCCGTGCAGCTCGGCACCACCCTGGATGCGCACCGGCGGGCGGCCGTCGTGCGTCTCGATCCGCGCACCCATCGCGCGCAATGGCTTCGCGACGCGCTCCATGGGGCGGCGCATCAGCGACGAGTCGCCGACCAGTTCCGTGTCGAACGGTTGGGCCGCCATGAGGCCCATGAACAGGCGCATCGCGGTCCCGGCGTTGCCCATGTCGAGCACGCCGTCCGGCGCCCGAAGCCCGCGGAGACCGACGCCCTCGACGCGCACCTCGCCCGGCGCGAGCCGATGCACGGACACGCCAAGCTGGGCGACGGCCTTCATCGTCGAGAGACAATCCTCGCCCTCGGCGCGGTGCGAGATCGACTTGTCGCCCGGCACGCGCAGGCGGCCGGCGATCGCTGGGCTCGGTTCGACGAGGTAGTCGGCCATGTCAGAGGATCGCGCGCGGATAGGAGCCGAGCACCCGGCACAGCGACGCCTGGCCCTTCAACTGCCCGAGCGCCGTGGCGAGCGGCTCGCTCGCGGCGTGGCCCTCGACGTCGATGAAGAACACGTAATCCCACTTGCGCCGCCGCGACGGGCGCGACTCGATGCGGGTCATGCTGATGGCATGCTTCGCGAGCGGCTGGAGCAGGCGGAACAGCGCGCCCGGGGCGTCGGTGTGCGCGCCCGAGACCAGCAGCGTGGTCTTGTCCTGCCCGCTCGGCGGCGATCCCTTGCGGCCGATCACCAGGAAGCGCGTCGTGTTGTCGGCGCGATCCTCGATCTCGGGCACGAGGATGTTGAGCCCGTACAGCTCGGCGGCCGCCGTCGGGCCGATCGCCGCCGTGCCCTCCTCGTCGCGAGCGCGGCGTGCGCCCTCGGCGTTGCTCGACACAGGCACCTTCTCGACGCCGGGGAAGTTCTCGGCCAGCCAGCCGCGGCACTGCGCCAGTGCCTGCGGGTGCGCGCAGATGCGCTGCACCTCGCCGAGCGCCGCCATCCGTCCCATCAGGTTGTGGTGGATGCGCAGTTCGACCTCGCCGCAGATGCCGAGCGGCGACGTGAGGAACATGTCGAGGGTGTTGTTGACCGTCCCCTCGCTCGAGTTCTCGATCGGCACCACGCCGAAGTCCGCCGTGCCGGCCTCGACCTCGTGGAACACTTCCTCGATCGACGTCAGCGGCAGCGCGCGCACCGAGTGCCCGAACTGCTTGAAGACGGCCTGCTGCGTGAAGGTGCCCTCGGGCCCGAGGAAACCGATCTTGAGCGGCTCCTGCTGCGCGAGGCACGCCGACATGATCTCGCGGAACAGCCGCAGGATCTCCTCGTCACGCAGCGGGCCACGCGCCTTGCGGTTGCGCTCGAGCGCCATGCGCAGCACCTGCGCCTCGCGCTCGGGCCGGTAGAAATCGACGGTCTGGCCCGACGCGTGCTTGGAGATGCCGACCTGCTGGGCGAGCAGCGCACGCTCGTTGATCAGTCCGTGCAACTCGGAGTCAATGGCGTCGATCCGCTCCCGGATCAGCTCGAGCGCCGGCTTGAGCGGCACAGCGGCGGCGCGCTTCGCCGCGGTCTTGCGGGCGCGAGTCGTGCGGGGCGGGGACTTGCGGCGCGCCATGCGGGACTCTCCATCAGACGGTGCGGGCGGACAACACGCCGGGAATGCTGCGCAGCTTCGCGAGCAGGTCCGCCGGGATGGGTGCATCCGTGTCGATGATCGTGTAGGCGAGGTCGCCGCGCGACTTGTTGAGCAGGTCCGCGATGTTGAGCTTCGCATCCGCCAGGCACGTGGAGATCTGGCCGACCATGTTCGGCACGTTGTCGTTCGCGATCGCGACACGGTTGCCACCGACGCGCGGCAGCACGGCCTCGGGGAAGTTCACCGAATTGCGCACGTTGCCGTTCTCGAGGTAGTCGCGCAGCGTGTCGGCCACCATGATCGCGCAGTTTTCCTCCGCCTCGCCCGTCGACGCGCCGAGGTGCGGCAACGCGACGACCTTCGGGTGGTCCTTCACCGCCCGCGTCGGGAAGTCGCAGACGTAAGTCGCGAGGTGCCCCGCGTCGAGGGACGCCAGCACGGCCGCCTCGTCGACGATCTGCGCGCGTGCGAAGTTGAGGATCACCCCGCCCTTGCGCATCAGCTTGAGGCGCGCCTCGTTGACGAGGCCGCGCGTCGCATCCATGAGCGGCACGTGCACGGTGACCACGTCACAGCGCGCGAACAGGTCGTCGAGGCTGAGTGCCTGCTCGACGCCCGACGACAACTGCCACGCGCGCTGCACCGTGATCTGCGGGTCGTAGCCGAGCACCTTCATGCGCAGCCCGAGCGCCGCGTTCGCGACCTCGACGCCGATCGCACCGAGCCCCACCACGCCGAGCGTGCGGCCGGGCAGCTCGTGGCCGACGAACTTCTTCTTGCCCTTCTCCACCGCCTCTTCGATGGCGTGGTCGTCGCCCTCCAGGCCGCGCACGTAGCCCCAGGCCTGGCAGATGTTGCGCGCCGAGAGGAACAGGCCCGCCAGGACCAGCTCCTTCACCGCGTTGGCGTTGGCACCGGGTGCGTTGAACACCGGGATACCGCGGCGGCTCAACTTCGCGACTGGGACGTTGTTGGTGCCCGCGCCCGCGCGCGCGACGGCGAGCACGCCCGGCGGGATCTCCATCGAGTGCATGTCGGCCGAGCGCAGCAGGATCGCGTCGGGGTGGCCGATTTCGGAGGCCACTTCGTAGCGATCGCGCGGCAGTCGCTCGAGGCCACGGACGGAGATGTTGTTGAGAGTAAGGACCTTGAAGGACATGGTGACTCGATCAACCGTGCTTGCGTTGGAACTCGGCCATGTACCCGACCAGCGCTTCCACCCCGGCCATCGGCATGGCGTTGTAGATGCTGGCGCGCATGCCGCCGACGGAACGGTGCCCCGCCAGTGCGACGAGACCCGCGGCCTTGGCGCCTTCGAGGAAGGGCTTGTCGAGCGCCTCGCTGGGCATGGTGAACGGCACGTTCATCCACGAGCGGCATTCTTTCGTCACCGGGTTCCTGTAGAACCCTGAGCCGTCGATTGCGGCATAGAGCTTCTCGGCCTTGGCGCGGTTCAGGCGCTCCATCGCGGCGAGTCCGCCCTGGCGCTTGATCCACTGGAACACCGCACCGGCAACGTACCAGCTGTAGGTGGCGGGCGTGTTGAGCATGGAGCCATCGGCCGCCATGGCCTTCCAGTCGAACACGGTCGGCGTGTCGGGACGCGCGCGGCCGAGCAGGTCTTCCCGCACGATCACGACCACGAGGCCGGCGGGACCGATGTTCTTCTGCGCGCCCGCGTAGATCACGCCAAAGCGGCTCACGTCGATCGGGCGCGACAGGATCGTGGACGACATGTCCGCCACGAGCGGCACGTCACCCACGTCGGGGACGAACGGGAACTCGACGCCACCGATCGTCTCGTTCGGCGTGTAGTGCACGTAGGCCGCGCCCGGCGTGAGCTTCCAGCCATCGCGCGAGGGCACCGTGGAATAGTTGCCACCGGCGTCCGCGGCGACGTTCACCTTGCAGTAACGCCTGGCTTCGCTGATCGCCTTCTTCGACCACGCGCCGGTGTTCACGTAATCGGCCACCGAATCGCCGGTGGTCAGGTTGAGGGGGATCGCTGCGAACTGGCCAGTGGCGCCGCCCTGCAGGAACAGCACCTTGTAGTTCGACGGGACGGCGAGGAGCTCGCGCAGGTCGGCCTCGGCACGCTCGGCGATGCCGACGAAATCCTTGCCGCGATGGCTCATCTCCATCACGGACATGCCCGAGGTGCGCCATTCGAGCATTTCGTCGCGCAGTTGCTCGAGGACTTCGGCGGGCAGCGCGGCCGGGCCGGCGCTGAAATTGAACACGCGAGTCATGGCGGACGGGCCTCCCGGACGATGTTGCAGCGCAGTGTAACAGGGGGCGCGGCCCACCCGTCACCCTCTGCCGCTCGGCGCCGGGATCAGGCCGGGTTCGGCGGTTCCGCGGATTCCCCAGTGCCTGATGGGTCCCCCTCGGCAGAGGCCTCATCGCCCTCCCCGTTCTCGCCGTTCTCCGGCTCGACGGGCTCGACGCCGATGAGACGCTCGCCGTCGTCGAGGCGGATCAGGCGCACGCCCTGCGTGTTGCGGCCAAGGATCGAAATCTCGCTGGCGCGGGTACGCACCAGCGTGCCGCTGGAACTCATGAGCATCAGTTCGTCGGTGGTCGCCACCTGCGCCGCGGCGACGAGCTTGCCGTTGCGTTCGGACGTCTGGATGGCGATGACGCCCTGGCCGCCACGGCCGTGCACCGGGAATTCCTCGGCCGGCGTGAGCTTGCCGTAACCGTTCTCGGACGCGGTGAGGATCAGGCCGTTGGTGTCGGGGATGATGAGCGAGATCACCTGCTCACCGTCGGGGAGGCGGATGCCGCGCACGCCGGCGGCATTGCGGCCCATGGCGCGTACGTCGTCCTCGCTGAAGCGGATCGCCTTGCCTTCCGAGCTGAACAACATTACGTCGCGCGTACCGTCGGTGATCGCGACACCGACGAGCTTCTCGCCCGGTTCGAGGTCGACCGCGATGATGCCGGCGGCGCGCGGCCGCGAGAACGCCACGAGCGGCGTCTTCTTCACGGTGCCGCCCGCCGTTGCCATGAATACGAACAGGCCTTCCTCGTATTCGCGGATCGGCAGCACCGCGGTGATGCGCTCCTCTGCCTCGAGCGGCAACAGGTTCACGATCGGCTTGCCGCGCGAGCCGCGGCCCGCCTTCGGCAACCGGTAGACCTTGAGCCAGTAGAGCTGGCCGAGGTTCGAGAAGCAGAGCAGCGTGTCGTGGGTGTTCGCCACGAACAGCTTGTCCACGAAATCCTCGTCCTTGACCGCCGTGGCCGACTTGCCGCGGCCGCCGCGCCCCTGGGCGCGGTATTCGCTCACCGCCTGCGCCTTCGCGTAGCCACCGTGCGACAGCGTGACGACCACATCCTCGGGGACGATCAGGTCTTCGATCGTGAGGTCGGACTCGTCCGCCTCGATGCGCGTGCGGCGCTCGTCGCCGTATTGCTCGCGGATGGCCAGCAGCTCCTGTCGGATCACCTCCAGCAGGCGCTCGGGCCGCGCGAGGATGTCGCACAGGTCGCGGATCAGCTCGAGCAGCTCGCCGTACTCGGCGAGGATCTTGTCCTGCTCGAGGCCGGTGAGGCGGTGCAGGCGCAGGTCGAGGATCGCCTGGGCCTGGGCCTCGGAGAGGCGATACCCCGAAGCGTGCAACCCGAACTCACTGGCGAGGCCGTCGGGCCGCGTCTGGATGGCGCCGGCCCGCTCGAGCATCGCGGGCACGACCCCGGACGTCCAGGTGCGCGCAAGCAGGCCGGCCTTGGCGTCGGCGGGCGACGGCGACGCCTTGATGAGCGCGATCACCTCGTCGATGTTGGCCAGCGCGATCGCGAGGCCTTCGAGGATGTGGCCGCGTTCGCGCGCCTTGCGCAGCTCGTACACGGTGCGCCGCGTGACCACTTCGCGGCGGTGGCGGATGAAGGCCTCGATGAGGTCCTTCAGGTTCATCAGCTTCGGCTGGCCGTCGGCGAGCGCGACCATGTTGACGCCGAAGACCGACTCCATCGGCGTCTGCTTGTAGAGGTTGTTCAGGACGATGTCGGAGTTCTCGCCGCGCTTGAGCTCGATGACGACGCGCATGCCGTCCTTGTCGGACTCGTCGCGCAGCTCCGAGATACCCTCGATCAGCTTGCCGCGCACCAGGTCCGCGATGCGTTCGAGCAGGCGGGCCTTGTTCACCTGGTACGGCAGCTCGGTGACGATGATCGCCTCGCGGCCGTTGTCGTCGATCTCCTCGATCTCGGTGCGGGCACGCACAACGATGCGGCCGCGTCCGGTGGTGTAGGCGCTGAAGATTTCGCGGGCGCCGTTGATGATGCCGGCCGTCGGGAAATCCGGGCCCGGGATCAGCTCCATGAGCTCCGGGATCGTGATCGCCGGGTTGTCGATCAGCGCGACGCAGCCGTCGATCACCTCGCGCAGGTTGTGCGGCGGGATGTTGGTGGCCATGCCCACCGCGATGCCCGACGAACCGTTGACGAGCAGGTTCGGCACGCGCGTCGGCAGGACCGACGGCTCCGTCTCGGACTCGTCGTAGTTCGGGACGAAATCGACGGTTTCCTTGTCGATGTCGGCGAGGAGCTCGCCGGCGAGGCGCGACATGCGCACCTCGGTGTAACGCATCGCCGCAGGCGCATCGCCATCGACCGAGCCGAAGTTGCCCTGGCCGTCCACCAGCAGGTAGCGCATCGAGAATGGCTGCGCCATGCGCACGATGGTGTCGTACACCGCCGTGTCGCCGTGCGGGTGGTACTTGCCGATGACGTCGCCGACCACGCGCGCCGACTTCTTGTAGGGCTTGTTCCACTCGTTGCCGAGCTCGCGCATCGCGTACAGCACGCGGCGGTGGACCGGCTTCAGGCCGTCGCGGACGTCCGGCAGTGCGCGTCCCACGATCACGCTCATCGCGTAATCGAGGTACGACTGCTTCATCTCGTCTTCGAGGTTGACGTGCAGGATTTCGCGGGCGATTTCGGCCATGGAATCTTTGCGTGGAGTGCGGTCGGCACGGGCGGGTAAAACGACAGGAAATGATACCATAACGGCCCCATTCACCGGCCCGTCATGCATGGACTCCGTCGACACGCTCGTCACCGCGCGCTGGGTGGTTCCGGTGGAGCCCGCCGGCTCCGTCCTCGAGGATCACGCGGTCGCGGTCCGCGGTGGCCGGGTCGTCGCAGTGCTGCCGGCCCATGTGGCGCGCGCCCGGTACGAAGCGGCCGAAATCATTGAACGGCCGGACCACGTGCTGCTGCCCGGGCTCGTCAACGCCCACACGCACGCGGCCATGGTGCTGCTGCGCGGCCGGGCCGAGAACCTGCCGCTCGGCCGCTGGCTGCGCTCCACGGTGTGGCCGCTCGAGCGCCGCTGGGTCGACCCGGAATACGTGCGCGATGGGACTGCGCTCGCCATCGCCGAAATGTTGCGGGCCGGCATCACCTGCTTTGCCGACATGCACCTGTGGCCGGACGTGGTGGCGCAGACCGTCGCTGCCTCACACATGCGCGCCAGCATCGGCCTCGTGGTGACCGAGTCCGCGACCCGCTGGGCGGCCACCGCCGACGAGTACATCGACCGCGGCATGCACTTGCGCGACGAGTACAAGGGCGACCCGCTGATCGGCATGCACTTCGCGCCGCACGCGCCCTACTCCACCTCCGACGCCACGCTGACGCGGATTCGCCGCCTGGCGGACGAACTCGATCTCCCGGTCGCCATGCACCTGCACGAGACCGCGTACGAAGTCGAACAGAGCCTGCTGGCACATGGCCGCCGGCCGCTGGCCCGCCTCGCCCAGCTTGGGCTCGCGAGCCCGCAATTGGTCGCGATCCACATGACTCAGGTGGCACCCGAGGACATCGACACCCTCGCCGAATGTGGCGCGAGCGTCGTGCACTGCCCGGAGTCGAACCTGAAGCTCGGCGCCGGCGTCTGCCCGGTCGCCCGCCTGCTTGGCCGCGGCGTGCGCGTTGCGCTCGGCACCGACGGCGCAGCCTCGAACAACGACCTCGACCTGCTGGCCGAAGCCCGCATCGCCGGCCTGCTGTCGTCGGGTATTGCGGCGACGCCCGGCGACCTCGTCGCGGCAGACCTGTTGCGCATGGCCACGCTCGAAGGCGCGCGCACGCTGGGCCTCGGCGAGGTCACCGGCAGCCTCGAGCCCGGCAAGTGGGCCGACCTGTGCTGCATCGACCTGCACGCAGCGCGCAGCTGGCCCGTGCACGACCCGGTCACTGCCGTGGTCTATGCGGCCTCGGCGCAGCAGGTGACCGACACCTGGGTTGCCGGCCGCCAACTGCTGGCGCAAGGCCACCTGCGCTATATCGACGAATCCGCCGTGCTGGAGCGCGCCGAAGCGTGGCGCGAACGGCTCGACGCCACGGCCGGAGAGGAGGCCGCTGCAGATGAGTGAGTCCTTGAACGTCGCCGGCAACGTCGATGCCGCCGAGGTCGCGCGTTTCCAGTCCGCTGCGAGCCGGTGGTGGGACCCGGAAGGCGAGATGCGCCCGCTGCACGACCTCAATCCGGTCCGTCTCGGCTACGTCGAGCGCGCTGGCTCGCTCGCCGGCCGCACCGTCGTGGACGTCGGTTGCGGCGGAGGCCTGCTCTCCGAGGCCATGGCGCGCAAGGGCGCTCGCGTCGTGGGCCTGGACATGGCCGACGACCTGCTGCGCGTGGCGCAACTGCACGCCCTCGAGTCCGGCGTCAGCGTCGATTACCGCCACGAACCCGCCGAGCAGCACGCGCTCGACCATGCGGGCCTCTACGACGTCGTCACCTGCATGGAGATGCTCGAGCACGTGCCGGATCCTGGGTCGGTCGTGCGGGCGCTCGCCATGCTCGCGAAGCCCGGTGGTCACGTGTTCGTGTCCACCTTGAACCGCACGCCACGCGCCTACGTCATGGCGATCCTGGGCGCAGAGTACGTGCTGCGGCTGCTGCCCGCTGGCACCCACACCTACGAGAAGTTCATCAAGCCCTCCGAACTCGCAGCCTGGGCGCGCGATGCCGGCCTGGTCGAAGCGGACATCGCGGGCCTGCACTATGACCCGTTTACGCGCGCTACCCGGCTCACTGACGACGCCGCCGTGAACTACCTGATGCACTTCCGCAAGCCCGATACCGCCGGGGCGAAGACGTGAGCGGACCGGCGGCCCTGCTGCTCGACCTCGACGGCACGCTGCTCGACACCGCACCCGACATGGGCGGTGCCCTCAACCTGCTGCGCGCCGAGCACGGCCTCGAGCCACTGCCGGCGAACGTCATCCGTCCCGTCGTGTCGCACGGAGCAATGCGCCTCGTGGCCCTCGGCTTTCCCGAGGCGACCGGAGACACCTTCGAAGCCCTGCGGCTGAGGTTTCTCGAGCTGTATGCGGAGAACCTGGCGATCGGGACGCGCCTGTTTCCCGGCTTCGAGGAAGTGCTCGAGAGCCTCGAGTCGCGTGGCCTGCCGTGGGGCATCGTCACCAACAAGCCGGGCTGGCTGACCGACCCGCTGCTCGCCGCGCTCGGCCTCGACCGGCGTGCCGCCTGTGCGGTGAGCGGCGACACGGTGGCCGAGCGCAAACCGCACCCCCTGCCCTTGCTGCACGCCGCGCGCCTCGTGGGCGTCGAACCCGGGCATTGCGTGTACGTCGGTGACGCCGAGCGTGACATCCAGGCCGGCCGTGCCGCCGGCATGACCACCGTAGTGGCCGCCTATGGCTACATCTCGGCCGGCGAGGATCCGCTGCAGTGGCAGCCGCACGGCATCGTCGCCTCACCCGACGAGTTGCTGCCATGGATGGAGCGCCGCGCGCCCACGCTGCTCGACTCCTGCGCATGACCAGCTCCGCGCCATTGCTCCCCTGGCTGGTGGTGCTGCCGGTCATTGCGCTAGTGGTCGGCTGGCTGATCGGCCGCCGCCGCGCGCATGAACTCGAACTCGAGTTGGCGCAGGTGCGGGCTGAACTCGGCTCGCAGGATGCCCTCGTCCAGGAACGCGAGCAGGCGCTCGAACTTGCGGCGATGCGCGTGCGCACCGGCTTCGACGCGGCGGCGGCCGAGGCCCTGCGCGGCAACAGCGAGGTCTTCCTGCAGATGGCCCGCCAGGCACTCGCGCAGCAACAGCAGCTCGCCGAGCGCCAGTTGACGGAACGCGAGAAAGCCGTCGAGAGCATGCTCGCGCCGGTGCGCGAGGCCCTGCAGCGCACGCACGAGCAGATCACGCGCATCGAGAAGGAGCGCGCCGAGACGTTCGGCGCCCTGCGGTCGTCCATCGAGAGCGTGGCGCTCGGCCAGCAGGCACTGCAGCGCGAGACACGCAACCTGGTCACCGCGTTGCGGCGCCCGGAGGTGCGGGGCCAGTGGGGCGAGATGACGCTGCGGCGCCTCGCCGAACTCGCCGGCATGGTGGAGCACTGCGACTTCGTCGAGCAGGTGCACGTCGCGGGCGAGGACGGCGCGCTGCGGCCCGACATGATCGTCAACATGCCGGACGGGCGGCAGCTCGTCGTGGACGTGAAAACTCCACTCGACGCCTACCTCTCGGCCGTGGAAGCCCAGGACGATCCGGCGCGTGACGCGGCCCTGAAGCGGCACGCTCAGGCCGTGACCGAGCGCGTGCGGGCGCTCGCGTCCAAGGCCTACTGGGCGCAGTTCGAGCACAGCCCCGACTTCGTGGTGCTGTTCATCCCCGGTGACCAGTTCCTCGCCGCGGCGGTCGCCGAGGTGCCCTCGCTGCTCGAGGATGCGGTGCGGCAGCACGTGATCATCGCCACGCCGACCAGCTTCGTCGCGTTGCTGAAGGCCGTCGCCTACGGTTGGCGCCAGAATGCCCTCGCCGAGAACGCCGCTCGCATCCAGGAGCTGGCCGAGGATCTCTACAAGCGCCTTGCGCGCTTCGGCGATCACATGGCGCGCGTCGGTCGCGCACTCGGGCAGAGCGTCGATGCCTACAACAGCGCAGTGGGCTCGCTCGAACGCCAGGTGCTGCCGGGTGCTCGCAAATTCACGGAGCTTGGGTTGCGTCCGGGGAAGGAGATCGAGGAGATCGCGCCGGTCGAGAAGCTGGCGCGCGATCCGCGCCTGCCCGAGGCGGACACCGGCGAGGAGCGGCGTGACGATGCCTGACGGCGTGGCACCCGGCTCGCTGCGGCATTTTGCCGTACTGTTCTCCGGATCACCCGACAAGCCACTGATCGAGGCGGTGTACGCGTTCGAGGCCGAGATGCGGCGCATCGTCGCGGGAGCATCGCACGAGGCGGCTCACGCCCGGCTGCAGTGGTGGCGCGGAGAGATCGACCGGCTCGCCGCCGGGCGGCCGAGCCATCCGGTCGCCAGCGCACTGCAGCCACTGCGCGGCCGTCGCGACGTCGATCTCACCCTGCTCCACGAGATGCTCGTGGCTGCGGATCTCGACCTCGCGCGGATGACCTACTCGACCTGGCAGGAACTCGACGCGTACCTCTTCCGATCTGCCGGCATCGTCCAGACCCTGATCGCGGCACTGCTCGCCGGGGAACGTGGCCTCGCCCCTGCCGAACGCGAATTCGCACGGCGGCTCGGCACGGCCTTGCGGCAGAGCGAGGTGCTGTTCGACCTCGACCGCGACCTCGCGCGCGGCCGCCTGTACGCACCGACCGCAGCCCTCGAGGCCGCGGGCATCGACCCCGAGTCGTTCGTCCGGGACAGGCGGACGGCGACTGCCAGCACGTTCATCGGTGGCTGGCAGGAACGCGTCCGACGCGAACTTGGGTCGCTGCCCGCCACCCTCGCCGAACCGGGCTTGCGCGGCGCGCAGCGGCACGGCCTCGTGCTCGCGGCGCTGCACGCGCGGTGGCTCGAGGCCCGATCCGCAGCGTCAGCGCCAGCCGGCGGACCCCGGCCGGAACTCGGCGCGTTCACCCGGCTCTGGACAGCCTGGCGCACTGCCCTGCACCACGGCTGAACTGGATCGACTCACGGAGATTCGCCCTTGCTGACCGACGAACAGATCCGCTCCTACCACGCCCCCGCAGGACTGCTGGCGGGACGCGTCATCCTCGTGACTGGCGCCAGCGGTGGACTCGGCGGCGCGCTCGCGAAAGCCTGCGCCGCGGCCGGCGCGAAAGTCGGGACGCAACGTGCGCAAGCTCGAGACCGTCTACGACGCCATCGTCGCAGCCGGTTCACCGCGTCCGTCGATCGCCCCGCTCGACCTCGAGCGCGCCGATGCCAGCCACTACGGCGCGTTGGCCGATGCCGTGCGCAACGAGTTCGGCCGGCTCGACGGACTCGTGCACGCCGCAGCGGCGCTCGGCGAACGCGCGCCGATCGAGCACTACGACGTCGTGAAGTGGCTCAAGGTGATGCACGTCAACGTGAACGCCGCGTTCATCGTCACGCAGGCGCTACTGCCGTTGTTGCGGCTTTCGCAGGACGCTTCCGTCGTGTTCACCACGAGCGGCGTATCGGTGCAGGGCCGCGCCTACTGGGGGGCGTACGCGGCGTCGAAGTTCGCCGTGGAAGGCCTGATGCAGGTGCTGGCCGACGAGACCGACACGGTCACGAACATCCGTTCGAACAGCGTGAACCCCGGCCGCATGCGAACGCCGATGCGGGCTGCGGCGTACCCGGGCGAGGTGCCCGACGCGTTGCCAATGCCGGACCAGGTGCTGGGCCCGTTCCTCTACCTGCTCGGGCCGGAGAGCCGCGGCATCACCGGCCGCCGCTTCGACGCGCAGTAGGCCGCCCCGGGGGACGGCTTCGAGCAGGCTTTTTGCCTCGCGGCGGACGACCTGCCGCCCGTGCTCGCTCCTGGGTCTTCGCGCGGCCGGCCAGCGCAAGCAGCGCGTCGAGTTCCGGGCCCTCCAGGTCGCGGGATCGGCCGCGCGGGAGGTCGCGCGGCAGCGCGACCGGGCCCCACTTCACCAGCATCACGCGGCTGACCTTCAGGCCAGCCCCGTCGAAAAGCGCGCGAACCGCACCCCGACGCACCGGCTGGTCCGCCGTCACGCGGAACCAGACGTTGGTGCCTGCACCCTCGATCCGTTCGACCGCAGTGAACTGGACCGGCTCGCCCTCGACGTCGATCTCGAGCAGCATGTCGGGCCAGCCCTCATCGTCGCGCGGCTTGAGCACCCGCACGCGGAACTCGACGGGCAGCGTCTCCGCATTGCGGCGGATCGCCGACGCAAGGGTGCCGTCGCTGGTGAGGATCAGCAGGCCGTCCTCGCCAAACGCGAGTGAATTCACGGGCAGCCAGCGGCCGGCGCGCAGGCTCGGCAACCGGTCCTCGACGCCGCTGCGATCGTCGCCCTCGCGCGACCGCGACATCTCGCCGCTCGGCTTGTGGTACACGATGACGCGCAATTCGGAGCGCACGGCCAACCGCTTGCTGACGTCGCGGCCATCCACGATGACCCGGTCGCGTGGACCCACGCGCTGGCCAATCCCGGCCGGCTTGCCGTTCACCAGCACGCGGCCCTCGCGGATCCAGGCCTCCACCTGTCGCCGGGACCCGATGCCGTGCTGCGCGAGCAGCTTGTGCAGGCGCTCTTCCAAGGCGGGTCAGCGTTCCGGGTCCGCGGGAAGAGCCTCGGCAACGTCCTCGTTGGCCGGTGCCGGCAGCGCAGCGACCTCGGCTCCGACTTCGACCGCCACCTCGCCGCCCGGAAACTCCAGCTGCACCTTGATGTCGTCGAGGTCTCGCAACTCGGCGAGCGTCGGCAGGTCGTCGAGGCTCTTCAGCCCGAAATAGTCGAGGAACTCGCGCGTGGTGCCGAGCAACTCCGGCCGGCCCGGCACCTCGCGGTGGCCGACGACGCGGATCCAGTTGCGTTCGTGCAGGGTGCGCATGATGGTGCTGCTGACCGTGACGCCGCGGATGTCCTCGATCTCGCTGC
>JAGVUU010000324.1 GCA_019136105.1 Gammaproteobacteria bacterium | reverse complement strand
GTGCGCAAGTGGCTGCAGCAGCACGGCGTGCTGCCGTGGCGTCGCGCCGGGCTGCCTTTCGTCGTGGTTGGCGGTGAAGTCGTCGCGATTGGCGACCTCGCCTACGGCGGGACGCTGGCAGCCGCCCCGGATGAGCCGTCCTGGCGCGTCGTCTGGCACGGCCGGCCCACCTTGACCGAGGCCGAGGCGATCGCTGGGCGTGCCGCGGGTTGAGTCCGCGGGGCCGATTGCGGGTGGCCGGAAGAGGGGCGTTCCGATAGACTGTCCTCCCGTCGTGCTTCTCCTGCGACGGTGGCTCCCATGACCAAATTCATCTGCGTGACCGGCGGCGTCGTTTCCTCGCTGGGGAAGGGTATTGCCGCGGCCTCGCTCGGGGCCATCCTCGAGGCGCGGGGCCTGAAAGTGGCCCTCGTCAAGCTCGACCCGTACATCAACGTCGATCCAGGCACCATGAGCCCGTTCCAGCACGGCGAGGTGTTCGTCACCGACGACGGCACCGAGACCGACCTCGACCTCGGCCACTACGAGCGCTTCGTGCGCACCACCACGGGCCGCAGCAGCAACTTCACCACCGGGCGCATCTACGAGAACGTGATCGCCAAGGAGCGCCGCGGCGACTACCTCGGCGCCACGGTGCAGGTCATCCCGCACATCACCGACGAGATCAAGCATTCGATCAAGCTCGGTGCGGGCAGCGCCGACGTGTGCATGGTGGAGATCGGCGGCACGGTGGGCGACATCGAGTCGCTGCCGTTCCTCGAGGCGATCCGCCAGCTCGGCGTCGAGATGGGGCACGGCAACGTGCTCTACATGCACCTCACGCTGATCCCCTACATCGCCACCTCGGGCGAGATCAAGACCAAGCCCACGCAGCACTCGGTGAAGGAGCTGCGCTCGATCGGCATCCAGCCCGACGTGCTGCTGTGCCGCTGCAAGGATCCGCTGCCGGGCGACCAGCGCCGCAAGATCGCGCTGTTCACCAACGTCGAGGAGCGCGCGGTGTTCTCGGCGATCGACGCCGACGACATCTACAAGATCCCGGCGCTGCTCCACGAACAGGGGCTCGACGCCATCGTCTGCGAGAAGCTCGGGCTGCAGGCCCCGGCCGCCGACCTCAAGGAGTGGAACCAGGTGGTGGCCGCCAAGGCCTCGCCCGACACCACCATCAACCTCGCGATGGTCGGCAAGTACGTCAACCTCAAGGACGCATACATTTCCCTGAACGAGGCGCTCACGCACGCCGGCCTGCGGACGCGCACGCGCGTCAACATCGAGTTCATCGAGGCCAGCGACATCGAGAAGCACGGCACGGACTGCCTGCATGGAATGGACGCGATCCTCGTGCCGGGCGGCTTCGGCGAGCGCGGCATCGAGGGCAAGATCCAGGCGGTGCGCCACGCGCGCGAGCACGGCGTGCCGTACCTCGGCATCTGCCTCGGCATGCAGCTCGCCATCATCGAGTACGCGCGGCACGTTGCCGGGCTCGAGGGCGCGCACAGCACCGAGTTCAACCGTGCGGCGCCGCACCCCGTGATCGCGCTGATCACCGAGTGGCAGGACCAGAAGGGCACGGTCGAGTCGCGCACCGAAGGGTCGGACCTCGGCGGCACGATGCGCTTGGGCGCCCAGGAAATCCGCATCTCGCACGGCTCGCGCGCGCATGCGATCTACGGCGCCGACGTGATCCGCGAGCGTCACCGCCACCGCTACGAGTTCAACAACAACTACCTGCAGAAGCTGATGAATGCGGGCCTGCGTTTCTCCGGTTTCTCGCGCGACGGGCTCGTGGAGATCGTCGAGCTGCCGCAGCACCCGTTCTTCGTGGCGAGCCAGTACCACCCCGAGTTCCGCTCGACGCCGCGTGACGGGCACCCGCTCTTCACGGGCTTCATCAAGGCGGCCCGTGAGCACCGCGCCGGCCGGTTGCCGGCGGCGGCGGGCGCATGAAGCTCTGCGGTTTCGACGTCGGTCACGACCGGCCGTTCTTCCTGATCGCGGGCCCGTGCGTCATCGAGGCCGAGGGGCTGGTGATCGAGATCGCCGGGCGCGTGCAGGAGCTCACGCGCGAGCTCGGCATTCCGTACATCTTCAAGGCGTCCTACGACAAGGCTAACCGCTCGTCGCAGGGCAGTTTCCGCGGCCCCGGCCTCGATGAGGGCCTGCGCATCCTCGCCGAGGTGCGCCGCCAGGTCGGCGTGCCGGTGCTCACCGACGTGCACGAGGACACGCCACTCGCCGAGGTGGCCTCCGTCGTGGACGTGCTGCAGACCCCGGCGTTCCTCTGCCGCCAGACGAACTTCATCGTCAACACCGCGTCGCAGGGCAAGCCCGTCAACGTCAAGAAGGGCCAGTTCCTGTCGCCGTGGGAGATGAAGAACGTCATCGACAAGGCGCGCTCGACGGGCAATGAGCAGATCCTCGCTTGCGAGCGTGGCTTCAGCTTCGGTTACAACAACCTGGTCTCCGACATGCGGTCGCTCGCGGTGATGCGGGCCTATGCGCCGGTCGTGTTCGACGCAACCCACTCGGTACAGCTGCCGGGCGGGCAGGGCAGCGCGTCGGGCGGGCAGCGCGAGTTCGTGCCCGTGCTGGCGCGCGCGGCCATCGCCGCGGGCGTCGCTGGCGTGTTCATGGAGACGCACCCCGATCCTGCCAAGGCGCTCTCGGACGGCCCGAATGCGTGGCCGCTCGATCGCATGCGCGCGCTGCTCACTGTGATGAAGGCAATCGACGCCGCGGTGAAGTCGCGGCCTTACGAGGAATCGAGCCTATGACCCGGATCGTCGACATCAAGGCCCGCGAGATCATGGATTCCCGCGGCAATCCCACGGTCGAAGCCGACGTGTTCGTCGAAGGCGGCGTGATGGGCCGCGCGGCGGTGCCGTCGGGCGCCTCCACGGGCACGCGCGAAGCGGTCGAACTGCGCGACGGCGACAAGGCGCGCTACCTCGGCAAGGGCGTCCTCAAGGCCGTGGCGAACGCGAATGGCGAACTGCGTGCCGCACTGCTCGGCCACGACGTGCTCGACCAGGCCGGCCTTGACCGCCGCATGATCGGGCTCGACGGCACCGACACCAAGTCGCGCCTCGGCGCCAATGCACTGCTGGCCGTGTCGCTCGCCGCCGCACACGCGGCGGCCCGAGCGACGAAGCAGAGCCTGTTCCGCCGCCTGGGCGGCCCGGGCCCGAAGGTCATGCCCGTCCCGATGATGAACATCATCAACGGCGGCGCGCACGCCGACAACAGCGTGGACATCCAGGAGTTCATGGTGCTGCCGGTCGGCGCGCCGAACTTCGCCGAGGCCCTGCGCACCGGCGCCGAGATCTTCCACACGCTCAAGAAGGTGCTGCACGAGCGCGGGCTCGCCACGGCCGTCGGCGACGAGGGCGGTTTCGCGCCCAACCTGCCGTCGAACGAGGCGGCGCTCGAGACCATCCTCGAGGCGATCAAGCGCGCGGGCTTCAGGGCGGGCGAGGACGTGTACCTCGGCCTCGACGTCGCGAGCTCCGAGTTCTTCAAGGACGGCTTGTACCACCTCGAGTCCGAGGGCCGGCAGTTCACGCCGGCGCAGTTCGTCGACTACCTCGCAGGCCTCGTCGACAAGTACCCGATCGTCACGGTCGAGGACGGCATGGCGGAGGGCGACTGGGACGGCTGGTCGCTGCTCACGCAGAAGCTCGGCCGCAAGGTGCAGCTGGTGGGCGACGACCTGTTCGTCACCAACACGAAGATCCTGCGCGAGGGCATCGCGCGCGGCATCGCCAACTCGATCCTGATCAAGCCGAACCAGATCGGCACGCTCACCGAGACGCTCGAGGCCATCGACATGGCCGCCGACGCGGGTTACAGCGCGGTCGTCTCGCACCGCTCCGGCGAGACCGAGGACAGCACCATCGCCGACATCGCGGTCGCGACGCGTGCCACTCAGATCAAGACCGGTTCGCTGTGCCGCTCGGACCGCATCGCCAAGTACAACCAGCTGCTGCGCATCGAGGCCGAACTGGGCGGCGAGGCGAGCTACGCCGGCCGCAAGGCCTTCCCGGTCGCACCCGGCAAGCGCGGCTGAGGCGGGCCATGGGGTTGCGCATCATCGCCGTCCTGCTGCTGGCGGCGTTCCTCGCCCTGCAGTACCGCCTCTGGCTGTCGCCGAACGGCATGCGCGACCTGTGGCGCACCGAGCAGGCAATCGAGGCGCAAACCGAGGAGAACGAACGGCTCGCAGAGCGCAACCGCACGCTCGCCGCCGAGGTGCGCGACCTGAAGGAAGGCCGTGCGGCGATCGAAGAGCGCGCGCGGACCGACCTCGGCATGGTCGGCAGCAATGAGACGTTCTTCCAGGTGGTGCCGCCGCCTCCGGCCGGTGAGGCCCCGCCGCCGGAGGAGAAGCGCACCGCACAGGCCGGGGAGTGATGCCACGCCGTGCGAGGCTGTTCGCGGTCGTGCCCGCAGCGGGCCGCGGTGAGCGCTTCGGCAGCCGTCAGCCGAAGCAATACGTCGAGCTGCTCGGACGGCCGGTGCTGTCGTGGTCGCTCGGGGCGCTCCTGGCCGTGCGGTCTGTCCGCGCCGTGATCGTCGCGTTGTCCGGGGGCGATCGCCGCTTTGCGCGATTGCCCGAGGCGCGCGATCCGCGCGTACGAACCTGCAAGGGCGGCGCACGCCGCGAGCTGTCGGTGGCGAACGCGCTCGAGGCGTTGCGCGGCGAGGCGCGCGACGAAGATTGGGTCATGGTCCACGATGCCGCGCGTCCGTGCCTGCAGCCCTCCGACGTTCGCCGGCTCATCGCCGCCCTGCGGGACGATCCGGTGGGCGGGCTGCTCGCGTTGCCAGTGGGCGACACGCTCAAGGCAGCCGCAGCGGACGGGCGCTGCGAGCGCACGGTACCGCGCGAGGGGCTCTGGCGCGCGTTGACGCCGCAGATGTTCCGCTACGGCGTGTTGCGCCGCGCGTTGAAGCTCAACCTCGAGCGCGAACGGACGGTGACGGACGAGGCCTCGGCCGTCGAGGCATTGGGGATGCGCCCACGCCTGGTGGCGGGCCGCACCGACAACATCAAGATCACGCTTCCGGGGGACCGCGGCCTGGCCGCGGCGATACTGCGAGCAGGTCGGGACAGCAGCGATGAGAATCGGTCACGGTTACGACGTCCACGCATTTGAGCCCGGCGACCACGTGACGCTGGGCGGCGTGCGCATCGCGCACACGCAGGGAGTCAAGGCTCATTCCGACGGCGACGTCGTGCTGCACGCGCTGTGCGACGCGCTGCTCGGCGCGCTCGGCCTCGGCGACATCGGCCAGCACTTCCCCGACTCCGATCCACGCTGGAAGGACGCGAACAGCCGCGTGTTCCTGTGCCACTGCGCGCAGCTGCTGCGGGAGCACCACTATCGGCTGGTGAACGCCGACATCACCGTGCTCGCGGAGGCGCCGCGGCTCGGCACGCACCGTGCGCAGATGCGCGCCAACATCGCGGCCGACCTCGAGACGACGCCTGATCGCATCAACATCAAGGCGACCACCAGCGAGGGTCTCGGCGCGCTCGGGCGCGGCGAGGGCCTCGCGGCCCACGCCGTGGTGCTGCTGGCCCACGCCGAGAACGGCAACCACGGCCATGACCACGGTCGCTCCCATCACCGCCGCGGCCGCTGAGTCGATGGATGCTCCGACGGCGCACGGACCGCCGCCGGTGCGCGGCCGCCTGCGCTCGGTGCCCGCAGATTTCGTCGTGAACGAGGTGCTCGGCTTCGAGCCGGACGGCGCGGGTGCGCACGTACTGCTGGTCGTCGAGAAGTGCGGGGCCAACACCGGCTGGGTGGCATCACAACTGGCCCGGTTGGCGCGCGTACCCGTGCGCGACGTCGGCACCTCGGGCCTCAAGGATCGCAACGCGGTGACGACGCAGGCATTCACGCTGCCGTGGCCGGTCGCGGCACCGATCGATGCGTGCCTCGCATATGCCGGCGACGGTTGGCGCGTGCTGAGAGCCGCGCGGCACGGCCGCAAGCTGCGGGCCGGTTCCCACCGTGGCAACCGGTTCGCGCTGCGGGTGCGCGATCTGCAGGGTGATCGCGACGCACTTGTCGCGAGGCTCGGGACGATCCGCGATCGCGGCGTGCCCGACTACTTCGGCCCGCAACGCTTCGGCCGCGACGGCGGCAACCTGGTGCGGGCCCGCGCCTGGGCCGGAGGTGGTGATGCGCCACGCGAGCGCAGCGCGCGCGGCTTTGCGCTCTCTGCTGCCCGCAGCGTGCTGTTCAATGCGGTGTTGGCCGAGCGCGTGCGGCGTGGGGACTGGGACCGGCTCCTGCGCGGCGAGGCCGTGATGCTCGACGGGCGCCGCAGCTTCTTCCGGGCGGACGACATCGATGCCACGCTGGTGCACCGCTGCGAGACGATGGACGTGCACCCGAGCGGCCCCTTGTGGGGCCGGGGTGATTCGCCTGCGCAGGGCGATGCACTGGAAGTGGAGAGGGCGGTGACCGCAGCGGAGCCGCAGCTGTGTGCACTGCTGGCAGGGGAGGGCCTCGAGCACGAACGGCGTGCACTGCGCTTGCCGGTGCGCGACCTGAACTGGTCGCTCGACGGGGATGAGCTGACGCTCGAGTTCGAGTTGACTCGCGGTGCGTTCGCGACCGCGGTGCTGCACGAGATCGTGCAGGACGCCTGGGCGGCGCCCGAAGGCGCGTCCGATTAGGGCGTGGCGGCGCGTCCTGGGTTGCGGCCGGCCTTCGCTGGCCCCAGCAGCACGTAGGCCGCGCCGGTGCCGCCGTCGACTGGCCGCGCCGACGCGAACGCGAGCACGCCATCCATCCGGCGCAACCAGTGGTTGACCACGTGCTTGAGCACCGGGCCCCGCTGGCCGGAGCCGCGGCCCTTGCCGTGGATCACGCGGACGCAACCCTGGCCGCGCTCGACGGCTTCGGCGATGAATTCCCGCAATGCCTCGTGTGCCGCGTGGCGGCCGAGCCCGTGCAGGTCGATCTCCGCCGCGACGGCGAACTGGCCGCGGCGCAGGCGGCGGAGCACATCCATCCCGACCCCGGGGCGGCGGAACGAGAGTTCCTCGCCTGTGTCGAGCAGGGCAGGATCTGCCGGCGGCAGCAGGCTCTCGCGCAGTACCTCTCGCTCTTCGGCCCGCGTGAAGCGGGCCGCCGGCCGCGGCTTGGGCGCGGCAACGGCTGTCTCACGGGGTGGCAGGGGCCGCACTCCGTGCATCGCCTCACGGAATGCGTGCAGGTCGTCTTCGGACATGGGTCGCACCTCCGTGGGTTCGCTTCCGGCAGCCGAGCGGATTCCAGTATAGTGCGCGCGAGTTCCGGCACGGTCGCGCCTTGAGAATCCTGGTCAGCAACGATGATGGCTATCGTGCCGAGGGGCTGCAGCGCCTCGCCGATGCCCTGCGCCCGCTCGCCGAGGTCACGGTGGTGGCGCCCGACCGCAACCGCAGCGGCGCCAGCAACTCGCTCACCCTCGACGTGCCCCTGCGCGTCGCCTCGTTCGGCGAGCGCGCCTACTACGTCAATGGCACGCCCACCGATTGCGTGCACCTCGCCATCTCCGGCCTGTTCGACTTCGAGCAGGACATGGTCGTCTCCGGGATCAACCACGGCGCCAACCTCGGCGACGACGTGCTCTATTCGGGCACGGTCGCGGCGGCCATCGAGGGCCGGTTCCTCGGTTTGCCCACGATGGCGGTTTCGCTGGTGGCGCGCGACGGCGGTCATTTCGACACCGCCGCGCGCGTGGCGAGCGAACTGGTGATGCGGCTGATGCGCGCGCCGCTGCACTCGTCGATGATCCTGAACGTCAACGTGCCCGACATGCCCTACGAGCACCTGCGTGGTTTCCGCGTCACGCGGCTCGGCCATCGCCACCGGTCGGAGTCCGTGGTGCGCGCCACCGATCCGCACGGCCGCGCGGTGTACTGGGTCGGTCCGGCCGGCGAGGGCGCCGACGCGGGCGAGGGAACCGACTTCGCAGCGATCGCGGCGGGCTGCGTCTCGGTCACGCCGTTGCAGGTCGATCTCACGCGCCACACGGCGCTCGCCGACCTGGACGAGTGGCTGCGCGGGCGCGCGCCGTGACGAACCCGAAGCTCACGGGCATCGGCATGACGTCGGCGCGCACTCGCGACCGCCTGATCGCGCGCCTGCGCGAGCAGGGCATCGCGAACCCGCTGGTGCTCGAGCGCATCCGCAGCGTCCCGCGCCACGTGTTCATGGACGAGGCGCTGGCGAGCCGTGCGTACGAAGACACCGCGCTGCCGATTGGGCATGGGCAGACGATCTCCCAGCCCTACATCGTGGCGCGCATGACGGAGGCGCTGCTCGAGGGTGGGGCGCCGCGCAAGGTGCTCGAGATCGGCACCGGTTGCGGTTACCAGACGGCCGTGCTCGCACCGCTGGTGACCACTGTGTACAGCGTCGAGCGCATCGCCGCGCTGCAACTGCGTGCGCGGCGGGTACTGCGCGACCTGCGGATCAGCAACGTGTTCATGCGCCACGGCGACGGCTTCGAGGGCTGGCCGCCGTACGCGCCTTACGACGGCATTCTCGTCGCCGCAGCGGCGATGGCCGTGCCGCCGGCGCTGCTCGAGCAACTCGGCAACGGCGGGCGGTTGATCATGCCGGTGGGTCCGGACCGTGAGCAGCGGCTCGTCCGCATCACCAGGCGCGGCGATCTCCTCGAGCGCGAGGTGCTGGGGCCCGCGACGTTCGTGCCGCTGCTGCAGGGCCTGAGCTGAGGCGACGGTCAGGCGATGATGAGTGCGGCGGCGACCGCGCGCCCCTCGCCGACGAGCACGTTGTAGGTGCGGCAGGCGGCGCCGGTGTCCATCACCTCGAAGCCGATGCGGGCGGCGTACAGTTGCGCGAGCAGCTCGGGTGACGGGAACACCTGGCGCACGCCGGAACCGAGCAGGAGCACCTGCGGCTCGAGCGCAAGCGCGGGCTCGAGGTCGGCGGCGGTGAGTTCGCCGATGTGCTGCGGGCGCCAGTCGTCGATGAGCGTCGTGGCGGAGACGATCACGCTGCGCGAATACTCGAGCTCGCCGATGCGTAACTGCCCGGGCGCGTAGCCGCGCACCACGTGCAGCGTGCCGGGACGATCCAGGGTGAACTTCATGGCGGTACCTTACCGGATGCAGGCAGTCGCGGTCATCGCCGCAAGGAGGATGAGTTGAGCGGCGCACGCGAAGTCAGGATCGCGCTGCCCGGGCTCGCGGATTCACTCGCCCGTCTGGCGGCGGAGGATGCGGCGCTGCGTCTGCCCGCCGCCGAGTGGGTGATGGCACGCGGCCGCGAGGACAGGAGCGTTGCGCAGGACTGGCGGGAATGGGTGCTGGCCGGCTCCGGCCTGGGTAACGATGTGTTGCGGCACTTTCCCGCGGGACCGAGTTCGGTTCCAGCCGATGCCGTCATGCCTGCCGGGCAGACGTGGGCCCGCGCCGAACCGGTGCACCTGCTCACCGCCATCGACCACCTGCAGCTGGCGTCGCCGGTGCCGCTGCCGCTCGAGGCGTCGGAGTCCGGTCCGCTGCTCGAGACCCTGAACGCGCACCTCGCTGGCACAGGTTTCGAATTGCGCGCGCTGGCCGACGGCGGCTGGCTGTGCCGGTGCCCCGATGGACTCGAGTGCGAGACGGTGGATCCCTTCGACGCGCTCGGCCGGAATCTTCGGGAGCTGCTGCCGTCCGGGCGGGATGCCGTGCGTGTTCGGTCCTTCGTCAACGAGTTGCAGATGCTGCTTCACGAGCACACCGTCAACGAACGGCTGGCGGCACGTGGCTCGCCGCCGGTCAACTCGGTGTGGCTGTGGGGAATGGGCACCCTGCGTGAAGCGACGGCTGCCGTGCAGGGAGACTTGCTGACGGACGACGCCTGGCTGGCGGCCCTGTGGCGACGCCACGGCGGCCGTGTGCGCCCAGTGACCGAGATTGGCCATGCGTTGCAGGAAGGTGGCGCCGACCTGCGTGTCGCCGCAGTCGCGGGGCGTGACGGCCGGCGCGCGACAGACGTGTTGCAGGCGCTGGAGGCGAATTTCTTTGCGCCCGTCCGTGCGGAACTCGCGGCATCGCGCGTGAGTCGCGTGTCGCTGCATGTTGGTCGTCGCGCTCTCGACCTCACGCCCTCCGCGCGCTGGGTCTTCTGGCGTCGCGCGCAACCGCTTGCAGAGGTGCTGAGGTGATCGAGCGTCGCGTCATCCGGCGGTCGCTCGTGGCCGCGCCTGGCGGCCTGCCTGCGTCCCTGCACCCGGTGCTGCGACGTGTGTATTGCGCACGTGGCGTGCGCGAGGCCGGGGAACTCGAGCTCACGCTCGACAAGCTGCTGCCGGTGAGCTCGCTCGGCGGCATACCCGCGGCAGTCGATCTGCTGCAGAGCTGCCATCGCGGCGGGCGCCGCGTGCTGGTCGTGGGCGACTTCGACGCTGACGGTGCGACCAGCACGGCCGTCGTGGTGCGCCAGCTGCGCCGTCTCGGATTCCGGGACCCGGGCTTCCTGGTGCCCGACCGGTTTCGCTTCGGCTACGGACTGACGCCGGAGATCGTGCGTGTCGCGGCCGCGATGCAGCCCGACCTCATCGTGACGGTCGACAACGGCGTTTCTTCGGTCGAGGGCGTGGCCGAGGCGCGCCGGCACGGCATCGACGTGCTGGTGACCGACCACCACTTGCCGGGCCCCGCGCTGCCCGAGGCGGCGGCGATCGTGAACCCGAACCTTGCCGGCGAACCGTTCGCCTCGAAGGCGCTGGCCGGAGTCGGCGTGGCTTTCTACCTGATGGCGGCGCTCACTCGTGCGTTGCGCGAGCAGGGCGCGTTGCCGGACCCATCAGCCTGCAATCCCGCGGACCTGCTCGATCTCGTCGCGCTCGGCACCGTGGCCGACGTGGTGCCGCTCGACCTCAACAACCGCATCCTCGTGGCGCAGGGGCTGCGGCGGATCCGCGCCGGCCGCTGCGTGCCCGGGCTGGCGGCGCTGCTCGGGATCGCAGGGCGCCGGCTCGACACCGTGGTCGCGCAGGATCTCGGCTTCCAGGTCGGGCCACGGCTCAACGCGGCGGGGCGCCTCGACGACATGACGCTCGGCATCGATTGCCTGCTCAGCGACGACCCCGGCGAGGCGCGCGCGCTGGCGACGAGGCTCGCCGAGCTCAATGCCGAACGGCGCGAGATCGAGGCGCGCATGCAGGGCGAGGCGCTCGCGCAGGTGGACTCGCTCGTCGATTCTCTGGAGGGCTCGTTGCCGGCCGGCCTGTGCCTGTACGACGACGGCTGGCACCAGGGGGTGATCGGCCTCGTGGCTTCGCGCGTGAAGGAACGCGTGCACCGCCCGGTGATTGCCTTCGCACCGGGAGATCCCGGCTGGCTCAAGGGTTCGGCGCGGTCGGTGCCGGGCCTGCACGTCCGCGACGTCCTCGATGCGGTCGCCGCGCACCACCCGGGATTGCTGGAGAAGTTCGGCGG
>JAGVUU010000218.1 GCA_019136105.1 Gammaproteobacteria bacterium | reverse complement strand
CAAGGCCCTGCGCGCCGACGAGTGCCCGCGCGGCGAGACTGTCGTCTACAGGGCGCTGTTGAAGGGCATCCTCGATCGAGCCTACGCGCGCGCCTACGGCCACGCGGCGCGCTACTGGGCCCGACTGGGCGAGATCGCGGGCAGCGGTGTCGGCCTGTTGCCCCTGCCGTCGCACGAGGACTTCGAGGCCGAGATCCGTGCCCGTCACGGACGCAAGTCGGCGTTCTGGGCGTATGTGAACGGAACGCGCCGCGATCGGCACGACGAGCAAGACGACCTGACCCTGTAGCCCCTGTCGACTGGCCGCGCTTATCCACGGCCGCGCGATCGGCGCCTAACACGCAAGACTCGCGCGGCGGTGGGTAAGCCGCCTGCACGAACCGAGGGCTGTCCGGCCGTCCGCAGTGCTGACGAGGTGGGCGACTGCCTGGCCGACGTGTACCTGCCGCAGTCGACCACTGCGGTTGCGATCCGGAAGACGTTGGCGCAGAGTCGTTCCCGCTTACGCTGGCTGAGTCAGCCCGGCTGATGCCCGACATCGCATCGCCCCTGCCCGCACCCGTGGGCGCATACGTCGGCCTCATCTCCTGAAACCCGGCGGCCGCAAGGTCTGGAGATACGCGTCAGGCTTCGGAGACGAAGCGACTGCCCTGCCCCAGTTGAGCATGCGGGACCGTAGCGGTAACAGCCGAGACGCCACTGCTGCAATCACGCCCGCGCCCTGCCCCAGCACCTCTGCGCCAACCGCGTCGTCACTACGCGGCGCCAGCCAGTAGTGACGACGCGCACGCTGCCCCAGCGCACGAGCGTTTTGCCGGGGCTGTCGCAAGTGACGACCCCACGTGACGGGCTCCCGGGCGCGTCAAGACCTCGGACCGTGCAACGCGGTCTGCATCCGCCCGCTCCCCGCGGGCCATGTCAGCCATGGCGCCAACCGGCGCACCCAGAGCCTTGGGGCAATGGCTCACCCGATGGATCGCCTTCCCGCAGGAAGCGCCATCGACGCCAATGCCGCGTGCCGCGGCGGCCAGCAGTAACTCGGCACGAAACGGGAGTGGTGTCCCGTGTCCCTCGTGGTTCCCGCAACGCCCAGGCGTTCGGGACGGACAGAAACACTGACCAGACCGACCACACACCAGCGACAACGAACCCGAACCGCCCGCAGGGGCAGCCGACCGAACCGACGACGGAGACCGACAGCAGCAACCGAATGCGCAATCTGAACTACGAGCTGAAGCAGCTGTGCCGGCGCAACCGCGACGGCAGCTTCGCGACCCAGCGCGATCGCGAGCGCGTGCTCGACCTGGTGGCGAGTCAGCTTCACGAGATGGGCTATCGACACATGGCCGCAGCAAGCCTCAAGCCCAAGCACGTCGAGGGCCTGGTGGAGCGATGGCAGTCGGAAGGCCTCGCCGTGGGCACGATCAAGAACCGGATGGCGGAGCTGCGATGGTGGGCCGAGAAGATCGGCAAACAGAACGTCATCGCCCGCGACAACGACCACTACGGCATCGGCAATCGACAGTACGTCACCAACGTCAGCAAGGCGCGGCAACTGACCGGGGGCGAGCTCGCCAGGATCACGGATCCGTACACGGCGATGTCGCTGCGGCTGCAGGCGGCCTTCGGCCTGCGGCGCGGGGAGTCGATCAAGATCCGGCCGGAGTGGGCCGACCGAGGCGACCGGCTGGCGCTCAAGGACACCTGGACCAAGGGTGGGCGGCCGCGCGAGATCCCGATCCGCAACGTGGAGCAGCGTCAGGTCCTCGACGAGGCCAAGGCACTGGCCGGCAGGGGCAGCCTCATCCCGGCCGAGCGAAGCTACGTCGAGCAGTTGCGCCGCTTCGAGTATCAGTGCGGGGCGGCCGGCGCGCACCGCATCCACGGCCATCGCCATCAGTACGCGCAGACCCGCTACCGCGAGCTGACCGGATGGCCAGCGCCGGCGGCCGGCGGACCGCGGTCGAGAGACCTCACACCCTCGCAGCGCGAGGCCGACCGCGAAGCGCGGCTCACGATCAGTGAAGAGCTGGGGCATGAGAGGGAACAGATCACAGCGGTGTATCTGGGCCGGTAGCCATCGGCCTTGCTCACCCGGCCCGAGGCGCAGGATCCAGCCCTCGACACCGGCGACCGTGTGGCCCTATCCGGGCACGAAAGTCGACATCTCGACTCAATCCACTGCGGATTGTGCGTGAGCGACAAAGACGATCGGCTGGATCAGAAGTCCGGCAGGCCAAATCGCAACAAGAGAGGCCGCAGCTCACTCTCGCTGAGCCAATGAACGTGGTT
>JAGVUU010000136.1 GCA_019136105.1 Gammaproteobacteria bacterium | reverse complement strand
GACCGGCTTGCTGACAGTCACGATGCCCGTGACCGCGTGCGCCTCATCGACGCCTGCCAGCGAATTATCGCCATGGCAGACCGCGCACGACTCGAGCGGCTTCTCGATGCCGGCCACCGGGCCCGTGGGGCCTGTGGGGCCGGTCGCACCGGTAGGACCCGTCGGGCCCGCTGGGCCCGTGGCGCCCGGCGCACCTGGTGCACCTGCTGCTCCGTCCTTGCCGTCGTCGCCTTCGCAACCGGCCAGGCCGATCGTCGCGGCGAGCGCCAACATCGCAATTAATGGCACACGCGATCGCGTGATGCCTCGGGCGCCTGCAAATTTCATGGTTGACTCCCTGGAGAACAGTCGAATCCGAGCAACGAATGTGCGCCATCTCACGGATGCCGCAGATTCAGGCGCGATCGTAGGTGGATGGGAAAGTTCCCAATATCTCGGATAACCGCAGTTTGGCTGCGCAATAGAGAGGTCGCCTGTCCTCCGTTGAGAATCGTTCGCATCCCAGTACGGGCGTGCCGCAGTGCAATACGGGTAACGGCAGGCTGTATTGAATTCCCCGCCGTGGCTGGTGCCCCGGAAAAAAAAGGAAGCGGACCACAGGGTCCGCTTCCTCTCGTCCTCGGATCACCGGTCCGGGGCGGCTCCAGGGGCCCGCCCCGTTCCGGCCGATCGTCAGAACAGCGCCATGATCTTGTCGATCACCCGATAGACCCAGGCGGTCGTGGTCGGGTTGGCGGTCGTGTTGTCGATGAGATAGCCGTTCTGGCCGACGTGGGCGTAGATGGACATCAGGTCGCCCGCCTCGTCCGCGTTGATGGCCATCGACTTGTGGCAGCTGCCGCAGGCGCGCGAGCCCGGGCCGGTGACGTACGCGGGCACGGTGCCGATCGCACGGTCGCGGCCCTTGAACGTATCGGAGCCGGACAGCAGGCCGGGCATCGACTTCGACTGGTCGGGCACGTCGTACTTCGCAGCGTTGTCCACGTGGCAGCCTTCGCAGGCGAGCTTGGTGAACAGCGGGAAGATGTGCGACGTGTGCAGGTCGTAGCGCGCGGCTTCGACCGGGTCGGTGAAGTCGATGTCGCCCGGATCGAAGTCCTGGAACGCATGGATCGCATGCGTGTAGGAATCGATCGAGCGCGACTGCATCTCGAGATGAGAACCGCCCGACGTCACGACGTGGCAATTGCGGCAACCGGCGACGCCAGCACTACCGTACTGCGGGTTGTGGAAAGACGTGCCGAGCGCATCGTGGCACTTGTTGCAGTCCGCGTCGTCGGCGATCGCGTTCGTGCCCTTGAAGTAGTTCGCCACCGCCGCCGGCGTGCTGCCCGACAGGTCGTAGGTGGCCGTGGCCGCCTTGAGCGCGACCGATTCGCCGCCAATCGAGAGCGACGGCAGGACCGAGATCTCAACCTTGTCGGCCTTGCCCGAGCTGATGAGCTCGGGGATGCTCGGCAGGCCGGTCGACGTCGGCTGCACATACGCCGCCAGGTTCACGCTCACGTCCCACGTGCCAGCGGTGGCGGTCGTGTTCTTCGTGAAGATCGCGTTGCTGGCGCTGCTCAGCGGGAACTCGAGACGCAGGCTGTTGGCGGCGTCGCGGGTGTGCGAACTGACCAGGAAGTCCTTCGTGTCGTAGCCGTAGAAGGACAACGCCAGCATCGGCACCGTGGCGGTGTTCGTGGCGCTGAACTTGATGTTCAGCACGTCGCCCGTCTTGGTGACGCTGTCGATCTTGACGCTGTAGAGCGTGCTGTAACGCGTGCCCGTGGCGTCGTAGATCTGCGGGTCGTAGCCCGTGTGGTAGGCCGTGAACTGTCCGCCGACGCCGCCTGCGCGGTGGCATACGGTGCAATCGACGTCGTACTCGTGGAACGCCACCGGACCGTCGGCGTCCACCTCGTTCCAGATCTCGCGCAGCGCCGGCGCCCGCTTGCGGCCGCCGTCACCGGCTTCCTGGTAGTACTTCTGGTCTTCCGCGAGCACCGTCCGCACGCCGTTGATGATGTACGTGCCGGCCTTCCAGCTGTCCTTGCCATCGATCGCGTGGCAGCTCGTGCACACTTCGCCGGTAAAGTTCGAGTCGGCGAAGATCTGGTTGAGCTTGCCCTCGTGGCAGGTGACGCAGCTCGAACCGTTCTGCGGGTACGGGAACTCCATGATGTGCGACATGTGCGTGTCGTTCATCACTGACGCCTTGTACGCCAGCTTCGTCTTCTGCTCCGCCGTGTAGTTGGCTTCCTCGACCGTCGCCCAGGTGAGCGGGTCGTCCACGTACATGGCCCAGGCATAGTGGCCGCCGTCACGCGTGTCGTAATGGCAGACCTTGCAGGCGATGAAGTCGCTCAAGCCCGTCACCGCCGCAACGCGGTAGCCGTGCTTGGCATACGGCTTGCCATGGCAGTTCTCGCACTGCCCGACGTTCGCGGCCGACTGGTAGTTGTTGACGTTGCCGTTGGCCCAGGCAGCGCTCGCGACGTTGTCGTAGAGCTTGACCTGGTCGCTCATCGGCAGCTCGATGTCGAGCTGGTCGCGCGCGATGTAGCCGAACAGCGCCGCGTCGGTCGTCGTCGGGTCGAACGCAAAGCCCGTCTGCGTCAGTGTGAACTCACCGGTCGTCGCGGTGGGCTCGAGGTTGGTCGCATTGACGGAGAGCTGCTTGTTCGCCGGAAAGTTGCCGGCCACAGTGTCGTAGCGGACCGCGTAGAAGGTCTTCTGGTTGAGCGCCAGGAAGCCCGCTTCGCCGCCCGTGAATGCCACACCGTTGTCGGTCACGCGCACGGTCGCCACGACGGTGATGTTGGGTGAGGTGCCGCTGGCCGCCACGTTCGTGATCTGCAAGCCGAGCTTGCTGGCGTCGGCGTACTTGTCGTAGACGGCCTGGTGGTAACCACCGGCGCCGCCGTGGCAAACGCTGCACGACTCGGGCTTCGTGAGGCCGAGGATGTCCGCCGTGCCGGTCGGACCCGTGGGACCCGTGGGACCCGTCGGACCGACCGGACCCGTCGCGCCCGTTGAGCCCGTGGGGCCCGCCGGTCCGTCTTTGCCGTCGTCGCCTTCGCAACCGGCCAGGCCGATCGTCGCGGCGAGCGCCAGCATGGCGATCCAGGGCACACGCGAACGCGTGATGCCACGTGCATGTTCGAACTTCATGATGCGCTCCCTATCGAGAAATCCACGCGGAGCCCCGGATGGTGTGGCTCGAGATGGGCGCGGATTTGAGCGCGATGCTATGCCTCCGATTTTTCGCGGGGATCCTCGGAAATCCACAGGGTCATTGCCAATAGCCGAGAAAAAGCGCGCACGATGGAATTTATTCCCGATCTAACTCGACTCATCGACCGTTGAATTTTCAACAAGCGTGGAGTCGACACCCCCTGTGACCCGGGACCGGAGGTCAGCAGATGCGCGGCAGCGGGTCGTCCTCGAGTTCCTCGAGCACTCGTTCGCCGCCAATCGACGTCTCGAGGATCACGCGCGCGGGCTGCGCCTGCACGCGCCCGATGATCGCGGCCTCGCGTCCGGACGGCAGAGCCTGCATGGCTGCGAGCGCGCGATCGGCCTCGTCGCCGGCGACGACGGCCACGATCCGGCCCTCGCAGGCGAGGAAGTACGGGTCATACCCCAGCATCTCGCACACCGACTGCACCGAATCACGCACCGGCACGCGGGCTTCGGCGAGCACGACGCCCAAGCCGCTGCCCTGCACGATCTCGTGCGCCACCGTGGCGAGGCCACCGCGCGTGGGATCGCGCATGAAGCGCAGGCCCGGCAGCTTCACCAGCTCGCGCGCGAGGGGCAGCACGCTCGCGGCATCCGACTTCAGGTCGCCGCGCAGCCCGAACTGCTCGCGCGCCAGCATCACGGCGATGCCGTGGTCGCCGATCGGGCCGCTCACCAGCACGGCGTCACCGTCGCGCACGCGGCCGATGCCGAGATCCAGGGCAGGATCCTTCACGCCGATGCCGCTCGTGTTCAGGTAGATGCCGCCGCCCTCGCCGCGCCGGACCACCTTGGTGTCGCCCGCCGCCACCACCACGCCGATCTCGCGCGCGGCCTCGGCGATGCCGGCCACGATGCGCTCCAGCACCGCGAACTCGAGCCCTTCCTCGAGCAGCACGCCGAGGCTCAGGTACTTCGGGATGGCACCGGCCACGGCAAGGTCGTTGGTGGTGCCGTGAACCGCCAGCGAACCGATGTTGCCGCCCGGAAACTCGATCGGCTGCACGGTGAAGCTGTCGGTGGTGAACACCAGCTCGCCGTCGGCCGGGTTCCACGGCAGGACGGCCGCGTCAGTGTCCGTGTCGAGGTAGGGGTTGGCCAGGTGCCGCGCGAACAGTTCGTTGATGAGCTCGCGCATGAAGCGCCCGCCGTTGCCGTGGGCGAGCGAGACGTGGGTATCCTGCTGCGTCATTTGCCCGCGCTCCGCGACAGGCCGGTGATCGAACTCAAGGGCACCTTCGCCTCCTCGTTCCAGGCGTCGAGCTCGGCACGGATGTGTTCGCGCATCTGCTCGCGCACGTCATTCACCGAGTTGAAGAACTCGGCCATCATCAGGACCCAGCAGTACATGCCGCGCCGCGTGAGCCGGAGCGCGTCACCGTCGTGGCGCGTGGCGCCCACCATCCGCATGGCGAGCAACTCCGGCGCCATGCGCAGCCAGAACGCCGCGCCGTAGCGCCCGGCGATGTACTCGCGCTTGAGCGCTCCGCCGAAGAGGCGCACCAGGTAGTCGTAGCGCATGCGCTCCTTGAGGCCGAGCGTGCGCTTCTGCGTGATGCCGCTCTGCCCGCCCTCGACGCGCCGGCAGTAGTGGTTCAGCGAGAACGTGGTGGAGTACATCTGGCCGCCGACGTAGCTGAACGCGCCACTGCCGACGCCCACGTAGTCGTCCTCGTCGATGATGTACTCGTCGAACTTGCCCTCGCCGCGCGTGAAGCACCACGCCGACGACGCGCGGTGCGCGGGCAGCAGCCGGTCGAGGATGCGCTCGTACATGGCGTGGCGCAGCGACTCGTCGACCTGGCCCATGGTTTTCTGCATCTTGTGGCGCGCGGTCGGCGCCGTCATCAGCGGGTAGAACGACACCTGGTCCACGTCGAGTTCGAGCAGCGCGTCGATGTCGGCGTCGAGCATCGCCATCGTCTGCCCGGGCAGGTTGAAGATCATGTCCACGTTGAGCGTCGGGAAGATGCCGCGCACGGCCGCGAGGCGCTCGCGGATCTGCGCGCCGCTGCCATACTTCTCGAGGCGGTCCATGCCGGCGAGCAGGCCGTCGTCGAAGCTCTGCACGCCGACCGAGAAGCGCGTGACGCCCGCGTCGCGGTAGCGGTGCAGCACGTCGGGCTCGAGATGGTTCGGGTTGGTCTCGATCGAGATGGTGTGCACCGGCGACAGCTCGCGGATCAGCGCGAGCGTCGCGATCAGCTCCTCCGGGTTGACCGTGGGCGTGCCTCCGCCCACGTACACGTCGCTGAAGCGGAAGCCGGCCTCGTGGTAGAGGCGGATCTCCTTGCGCAGCGCGTCGAAATAGCGCGCCGTCTTCTGCTCGTTGTAGCGAACCCGGTGGAACGAGCAGAACGGGCACAGCACCTCGCAGAACGGCACGTGCACGTACAGCTGGCAGGGCTTGGCCGGCGGCGCGGGCATGACCTCGGCTGCGTCGTCCTCGTCGAAACGCATGGCGCCCGCGTATTCGCGGCGCAGCACCTGCAGGAAGGGTCGTTCGAACCAGAGCATCGGCGCAGTGTATCCGTCCGGACGTCGTCCGTTGTCGTTCAGTGGGGCGCCGCCGCGGCTGCGGCACCCAGGAATTCCGCGACCTGACCGTAGCTCAGGCCTCCGTCGTTGCACGGGATTCGCTCGGGCAACAGCACGCGGAAGCCCCGCTCCCCGAGCCCGGCCGCCGCCAGTTCGAGCAGGCGGCGATTCTGGAAGACGCCGCCGGTGAGACCCACGATCGTCACCCCGCCGCGCGCCCGTTCGGCTTCGGCGACGCGGCAGATGGCGTCCGCCAGCGCGGCATGCGCCTGCCCTGCCCGCTCTGCGCGAGTCACGCGAGTATCGCTGCAGGATTCGAGCAGCGGCGCCCAGTCGATTCGCAGCACACCCTCCGCGTCGGATTCGATCGGCAGGCTCGGAAATCGTTCCACCGGCCGGGCGCAGGCCTCGAGCCACATCGGGCCCTGGCCCTCGAAGCTGGTCTCGGCGACGCCGAGCACGATCGCCGACAGCGCGTCGAACACACGCCCTGCGGCGCTCGAGCGCGGCGCGTTGATGCCGCGCTCCCACGCGGCACGCACGATCGGGTCGGGGATCGGAACGGGGCACTCCGTGCCTGCCTCCCAGCACAGCGCCGCGGCGCTGCGCCAAGGCGAGCGCCCGGCCTTGTCGCCGCCCGGGAGCCTGAAGCCGCGCAGGCTTGCGCGGCGCTGCCAGTGGCCGGGCCGACCGACGAATGCCTCGCCACCCCACAGCGTGCCGTCGCCGCCATAACCCACGCCGTCCCAGGCGAAGACGATGGCGGGCTCGGTCACGCCGTGTTCGGCGACGATGGCCGAGGCGTGCGCGTGGTGGTGCAGGACGGTGGTGAATGGCGCGCCGAGCGACTGCACCCAGCGCGTGGTGGTGTAGCCGGGGTGGGCGTCGCACAACCAGCGGGTTGCGCGCACGTCGTAGAGGCGTTGCAGGTCACGGGCCACCTGCTCGAAGACGAGTTCGCTGCGCCGCGTGCCCATGTCGCCGACGTGGGGCGAGATCACCACGCGCTTGCCCCAGGCGAGCGCGACGGTGAGTTTCAGGTGACCGCCGACTGCGAGCACCGGTTCGGGCAAGGCAACCGGCAGCTCGAGCTCGAGCGGCGCGATGCCACGGCCGAGGCGGATCGGTCGCGCCCGGCCCGCGGCGATGCGCACGACCGAGTCGTCGGCCGGCCGCACGATGGGGCGATCGTGGTGCAGGAATGCGTCCGCGACTGCCGCAAGCCGCGACTCGGCTTCCGCCGGATCGGTGAGCACCGGCTCGCCGCTCACGTTGCCCGACGTGGCCACCACTGGTCCGCCGAAACCCGTGAGCAACAGGTGGTGCAACGGACTGTAAGGAAGGAACGCCCCGATCTCGCACAGACCAGGGGCGACCGACGGTGCAATGCGACCGTCGGGCCGGCGCGGCACCAGCACGATCGACCGCGCGGGATCGGCGAGCGCCGCCTGTTCCACCGGACCGATCACCAGCTCTTCGCGTGCGGCCTCGAGGCCGTCGGCACCACGCTGCGGGAACATCACCGCGAGCGGCTTGTCGGGCCGGCGCTTGCGTTCGCGCAACCGGCGCACGGCCGCCTCATCGCGAGCGTCACACAAAAGGTGATAGCCGCCGATGCCGCGCACCGCGAGCACGCGGCCCGTGCGCAGCACGTCCACGGCAGCCTCCACCGCCGCCGCATCACCCGTGACCGGGTCGCGCCCGGGCACGACGAACGCCAGGTGCGGCCCGCAAACCGGGCAAGCGACCGGTTCGGCGTGAAAGCGGCGGTTCAGAGGATCCTGGTACTCGCGCTGGCACGCCGGGCACAGCGGGAACTTGGCCATGCTCGTGTTGGGGCGGTCGTAGGGCAGCGCCTCGATCAGCGTGTAGCGCGGGCCGCACTGCGTGCAGTTGATGAACGGATAGGCGTGGCGGCGGTCGGCTGGGTCGGCCAGTTCGGCCACGCACTCGTCGCAGGCGAAGAAGTCGGGCGGCACCGAGACTTCGGGCGCGTCGGCGGCGCTGCTCGGCGCAATGGTGAAGTCGCGCGACGGCGGCGCCTCGCAAGGCGCGACCGCCCTCACCCGCGGCTGCGCGAGCGGTGGTGCTCGGTTCACCAATTCGCGCTCGAAGTCGTCGAGCGTGGCCGCGGGACCGGCCGCGATCACCTCGACGTCGCCGCGCAGGTTGCGCACGTGGCCCGCCAGCGCGTGCTCGTGCGCGAGGCGATAGACGAACGGACGGTAGCCCACGCCCTGCACTCGGCCGGTCATGACGATCCGCCGGGCGATGTGCGGGCCCGTGTTGCTCACGGCGTCTGCAATCCTGCGCTGGTTCGGCGGGGCGCTGCGGTCACGCCTCGGCGCCGGACGCCTTGCGGCCGGACCAGACGTTCTCGCGCACGCCGTTCGCCCACCAGATGCGGCACGCGCCCTCGTCCGAGACCATGCACGGCCCGACCGGTTGGCGCGGCGTGCAGGCGAGCCCGTACAGGCGGCACTCGTTCGGGTAGATCTTGCCGAGCACCACCTTGGCGCAGTCGCAGCCCGGCGGCATCTCGCCGGCACGCTTGCGCGCCATCTCCGTGTAGGACGGCAACTGCACGCGCGAGTCGTGCGCCGCGTAGGCGGGTTTCAGCACGTAGGCCGAGTCGGGGATCGAGCCGATGCCGCGCCAGTTGCCGGCGGCGATGTCCATCGTCTGCTCGATGAAGCGCTGCGCAGCCGGGTTGCCGCCCGGGCGCACCACCTGCGGGTAGCAGTTGTCCAGGAAGCACTTGCCCTCGAGCTTCTGGCGCAGCACCGAATAGAGGGCGGCGAGCAGGGAATCCGGCGCGAAGCCTGCCACGGCCGTCGGGATGCGGTGGTCGCGCGGCACGAACTCCCACTCCTCCGGGCCCATCACCGTCGAGACGTGTCCCGGCGCGATCAGCGCCTCGAAGCCGGGTTCGCCCGAATCGAGCAGCATCGCCACCGCGGGCCAGGTACGGCGGCCCGACATCAGGAACAGCAGGTTCGCCGGTGCGCCCTGTGCGAGCAGGGCGGCAGACGGCGCCGTGGTCGTCTCGAAGCCGGCGGCCAGGAACACGACCTTGCGGTCCGGGTTCTCGTTCGCGATCTTCGCGGCCTCGAGCGGGCTTGCGATCGGGCGCACGTCGGCGCCGGCAGCCTTGGCCTGCTCGAGCGAGCGCGGCTCGCTCTTCGGCGCGTTCACCGGCACGCGCAGCATGTCGCCGTAGGCCACGAGGATCACGCGCTCGCGCAGCGCGAGCTGGATCGCCTCGTAGATGTCTTCCTCGGGACAGATGCACACCGGGCAACCGGGGCCCGGCACCAGTTCGATGTTCGACGGGATCGCCTTGCGCAATCCCGCCGTGGTGATCGAACGCTCGTGCCCGCCGCACACGTTCATCACCTTGATGCGCTCGGGCAGCGGCAGCGCGCGGATGCGCGCCAGCCAGTCGGCTGCGGTCGTGGTCATCGTCCCCCCTCAGCGCGATGGCCGGTGGCCGGCCGCGTGCGCGCTGGCACCCTCTGGTTGAATGCTGGGCTTCGCCGTCTCGCCGCGCGCGGCGCGTTCGCGTTGCGACGTCACCTCGCGCTCGAGCCAGGCGAGCCAGGCGGTGAATCCGTCGCCGCCCCGGTTGCTCAGCTCGATGGTCTCGCCCTGGAACCCGATCTGACGCAGCGCGGCGTGCGCCCGCTCGAGCTTGAACTCCGTGATGTACGCGAGCAGGTCGGTCTTGGTGATGAGCGACAGGTCGGCCGCGCGGAACATCACCGGGTACTTCGCCGGCTTGTCATCGCCCTCGGGCACGGACAGCAGCGTGACGTTGCGGTGCTGGCCGAGGTCGAAGCTCGCCGGACAGACGAGGTTGCCGACGTTCTCGATAAACAGCACGTCGAGGTCGGCGAGCGGCAGTCGGTCGAGCGCGTCGTGCACCATCTGCGCGTCGAGGTGGCACGCGTTGCCGGTGGTGATCTGCACCGCCGGGACGCCGCAGGCGCGGATGCGGTCGGCGTCGTTCTCGGTGGCGAGGTCGCCCTCGATCACCGCCACTTTCAGCTTCCCGTCGAGCGCGCGGATCGTCGCCTCGAGCAGCGAGGTCTTGCCGGCGCCCGGGGACGACATCAGGTTCAGCGCCAGCACGCCGTGCCCGTCGAAGTGCCCGCGGTTGTGCGCGGCGATGCGGTCGTTCTCGTCGAGGATCGCCGTGATGACTTCGATGGTCTCGGTCTTGCCGGGCACCGACGGCGCGGCCGCCAGCGGCGCGCGCTGCGCAGCGGGCCCAAGTGAACAGCCACAGTCACGGCACATGGATCGTCTCCTAGTGGACCGGCGCGGGTTCGGTCTCGATCTCGACCCGCGTCAGCAGCATCTCTTCGCCTGCGATCACGTCCACCTGCCAGTCGTCGCAGGCGCCGCACACCAGCCGGTTCGGCTGCGCGCCGGTTTCGGCGCCGCAGCTGCGGCACCGGACGCGCACGGGCACGGTCTCGATCGTGAGAGTCGCGTGCTCGGCCAGGGTTCCGGCCGCGGCCACCGGATAGGCGTGCTCGAGCAGCCCGGCCTCCACGCCCGACAGCGGACCCACCGCGATGGTGATGGCCACCACGCTGCGGGCGCCGTTTTCGCGCGCGACGCGCTCGACCTGCCCGATCAGCGCCTGGCAGACCGACAGCTCATGCATTCTCGATCTCGTCGAACAGTTCCCAGGCGAGCCGCGCGTCCTCCTCGCTCACCTTCTGGATGGCGTAGCCCACGTGCACCAGCACGTGGTCGCCGGGCGTGACGTCCTCACCCTGCAGCATGAACAGGCTCACTTCCCGTTCGATGCCCTTGGCTTCGCACAGGGCGTTGAAGCCGTCCACGGACTTGATCTTCATCGGCACGGCGAGACACATGTCGTTTTCCTCCCCCGCCAAGCCACGCAGCTTCGCGGAACGCGCGCGAGAGTCGCAAACGCCAACCATTCGCACAACTCAGTAAATGCCGCGACTGAGTCTCGCTCTCGCTAACTATCTGATTTCAGTGAATTTCCAGCCTGCCGGTCACCGCGAACGCCCTGCGGGGGTGAGCACCTCGACGGAAAGCGTGAACGTGCGCGACTCGGCCGGCCGCAGCGCACCGACGCCGACGACCTGCCGGGACAATTCCTCGCCGCGCTCGTTGCGGATGGTCATGACGACCGAATACTCCCAGTCGGCGCTGTTCTGCGGATGCTCGAGCGTGCCCTCGACCTTGAGCGCGCTGAAGCCCTCGGTCTTGGGCAACGACTGCCCGGCCGCCACGAAACGCAAATGGTGCCGGCACTGCGGGCACACCGGCGCGCTCTCGAGGATCGTCGCCTTGCAGTGCGGACAGATCCTCGTGCGGCCGGCCGTGCCGGACGAGCGCCCCGGGAGCATTCAGGCCGCTCCCGGGATCACTTGCGGGCGGAGCCCTTGTCGCCGCCGCCGAAATCCGCGTTGCCGCGCATGCGCGAGCCTGCGGCCACGGTGAGCACCGCCGCCTTCACGTCGCCGTTGATGACGCCGGTCTCGAGCAGTTCGACGCGCGCCGTGGCGTTGATGTTGCCCTCGACCTCGCCGCTCACCATCACTGTGGCCGCATTCACCTGTCCCGTGACGTGCGCGCCCTGCTCGATGGTGACGTTGCCCTGCACGTTCACGTCGCCCTTGAAGCGGCCGGCGATGCGCACGTGGCCGGCGCCCTCGATCTTGCCCTCGATGGTGACGTCGGCGGCGATCAGCGACTCCTT
>JAGVUU010000143.1 GCA_019136105.1 Gammaproteobacteria bacterium | reverse complement strand
GCGAGCCGCCTCGAGGACGCCGACACGCTGTTCTTCCACCGCCGCCTGCAGCTCACGGGCGACGTCGAGCTCGGTCTCGCGCTGCGCAACCTGCTCGACCAACTGCCCTGGGAGTCGATCCCGCTGGCGTTGCGCATCGTACTCAACCGCGGGGCGCGATTCGCGCGAGCGGCGCGCACCGCCTATCGCGGCACGGACGGTTGAGTGGGCTCGACCAGGTCCATTCCAGAGGTTCCGTACCAATAGCCATTCTCCTCGCCCTGGCGCGCGAGCACGGCGCCATGGTCGATTGCCTCGCGGAAGCGCGCCACGATCTCCGCGGTGCCGTCCTGCTGCGGATAGATGCGTGCGAGGCCGATCCCGGCGGCGCGGAGTTCCTCCAGCTCGGGCCCGAGGTCGCAATGACCGGCGGTCTGCACCGAGATGCCGTTGATGGTGAGGAATGGCCGGCCGTCGCGCGAAGCGAGCGGCAGGCCGTCCGGGTAGTCGATGCAGCGGAATCCGCAGTCGTCCTTGGCGAGGTCGAGTGCCCGCGCGGTGAAGCATCGCGCGGAGTACGACAGTGGCAGCCGTCCCCACACCGCAATCTCGAACTCGGGCAGCGGGACGCCGCGCGCGCGGAACTCCCCGATGAGCGCACGGCCGTGCTCGACGCCGAGCACGAGTCGTTCGAGGCCGTCGTCCATCAGCAGCCGCAACGTTTCGTGGTTGTAGACGTTGAGTGACGGGCCGCCGACGAAGCGAAGGCCGCGTTCGCGCAGCATCTGCACGGCCGACAGGTCGTTGGCCTCGACGCGACAGCGGCCGTTCTCGACCAGGCGCTTGAGCGAAGCGAGTTCCGACTCGGCTTCGAGCAGTGCGAGCGAGCAAAGCACGACCTCGCGCCCTCCGTCGGCGATCTCGTGGGCGAGGTCGATCCAGTCGCGCGTCGTGAGTTCGCGGCGCTTGCTGCAGACGTTCTCGCCTAGATAAATCACGTCGAGCGGCCAGCCCGACGCCTCACGATAAAAAGCGAGCACGCGGCCGCGCGGCCAGAAGTATTGCAGGGGTCCGAGCGTCAGTCGCATGGCGGGCGCCTCAATGCCACGAGCGGTGGTAGGGTCCGAGCGTCGTCTGATGGCCCTCGGCGTGCCGCGACAGCTCGTTCAACCACTGCGGGTCGGGCTTCCAGTCGGCGGGACGCGCCGTGAAGCGGTCGATGGCCGCGCGCCAGGTGCGGGTCACGGCCGCCACGTATGCCTGGCCGCGCTGCCGGCCCTCGATCTTGAGCGCGACCACGCCCGCCGCGGCGAGTCGCGGCAGCAGTTCGAGCGTGTTCAGGGCCGTGGGCTCCTCGAGGGCGTGGAACACCTCGCCGCGCACGTCGTAGCGACCCTTGCAGACGGTCGGGTAGCCCGCGGGCTCGTCGGGCTCGAAGCGGTCGATGAGCCGGTCGTTCAGGCGCACGCTGCGCTGGCCGCCGGGCCCTTCTTCCCAGCGCACGAACTTCGCGGGCGAGCACACGCCATGGCGGTTGGGCGACGCGCCGGTGACGTAGCTCGACAGCTGGCACCGGCCCTCCACCATGATGCACAGGCTGCCGAACGCGAACACCTCCACCGGCACCACGTCCTGCTCGCAGAGTCGCTCCACCTGCTGGATCGAAAGCACGCGTGGCAGCACAGCGCGGGCGATGCCGAATCGCTCGCGGTAGTAGCGCAGGGCGGCGTGTGTCGTGGCGGATCCCTGGACGGAGAGGTGGCGCGGCAGGGCGGGATGTCGCCTGGCCGCGTAATCGAGGACGCCCATGTCCGCGCAGATGATGGCGTCCACCCCGAGCGCGGCGGCGCGGTCGACCGCGGCCTCCCAATCCCCGCAACGGGCTGGGCCGGGATACGTGTTGAGAGCCACATAGACGTGCTTGCCACGCGCGTGCGCGTAGCCGATGCCGCTCGCCAGGTCGGACTCGGTGAAGTTGAGCCCGGGGAAGGCACGGGCATTGGTCTGGTCGCGAAATCCAACGTACACGGCGTCGGCCCCGTGGTCGATGGCGGTGATGAGTGCCGGCGGACTGCCGGCGGGGCAGACGAGACGCATCGGGGCTCCTCGATGGCAGGCCGCGATTCTGCTCCGGCGAATGGCCGGGTGAATTGACATGGGTCAGGTGGACCCTGGTTGCGTGCCGGTGAAAATTCAGTAAGATAGTAACTACTCACTATCTTTTCGGCGACCTGTATGAACGAAAGAGCGCGTCACCTTCCCGCCGCTGAGCGCCGTGCCGTCACCGTCGAAGCGGTCGTGGAACTGGCTGCGGAACAGAACCCGGGC
>JAGVUU010000320.1 GCA_019136105.1 Gammaproteobacteria bacterium | reverse complement strand
AGTCACCGCGGATCTGCGACAGGGGTCTCGTTCCCCCTGCATCGGTGCGGGCGTTTGCGTGCGGCGCCCCCGCCGTCGCTGCGCTGCGGCAATTCCGTGATTCCTAGGTATTTGTTCCCGGTCTGGGCGGTGCCCGGCGGCCGGTGGTTGAGTTAAATTCGCCTCACACCGCCACCGCCGACGAGGGACGCAAGTCCCGGCAACGGATGCGCATCGACAGATACGTCCACGACGAGCGCCTGACATGGGGCGCGGCGGGCGTATTGACCATCGTGACGGCAATGCATGCAGCCGGCATCGCCCGGCTCTTCGTCACCCCGCCCGCTGCACCCGACAACGTCGCGCTGTCGCCCGTCTTCCAGGTCAGTCTGGAGAAGCTGCCGCCGCCACGGCTGCCACGGGAGCTCGTCGAGCGACCGACCGAGCCATCGACTTCCGAGGACAGCGTCAAGCAGCGCCCGCGCATGACGCGCCCGGTGCCCATCCTTGTCGACACGCCCACGACGGACCCCGTGCCGCCCGACACGCAAGTGAAGCCCTATGAGATCGGCGACGAGTTGCTGCCCGGCGAGCCCGGGCCACCGAGCCCGGAAGGCGTGCCGGGTGGCGAGGCCGAGCCCGGTGCAGCGGCAGGGCCGGTCGACCAGACGCCGGTCTTCTGGAAGATGAAGCCGGTCGAGACGCGACCCCCGGTCTACCCGCCGCGCTGCCTGCGCATGGGCATCGAAGGCACCGTGCGCGTGCGAGTGCTCGTGGGCGAGGACGGCCGGGTCCAGGAAGTCACCGTCGGCAAGAGCAGCGGCGAGGCCGCACTCGACGAGGCCGCCATGGAGGCCGTGCGCTACTGGCGCTTCGAGCCCGCGAAACGCGACGGCGTGCCGGTGCGCGCCTGGGCGGTCGTACCCATCGAATTCAAGCTGATCGACTGAAGGCAGGACGAGCCATGCATCCCACCGAAGCCCTGACCACGATGAGCTTTGCGAACTTCCTGCGCATGACCGATGCCGTCGGGTTGTTCGTGTTCGGACTGCTCATCCTGATGTCCATCGTATCGTGGTACTTCATCTTCCTGAAATCGGCGCGCGTCATCCGGATCCGCACCCGCTCGAGCCGTGTCGTCACGACGTTCTGGAAGACGCCGGCCGACCAGGCGATCGGCTACCTTGAGCGCCAGCCCGACTGGGAGCCGTTCTCCAAGATCGCGCTCGACGGCGAATTCGCCATGCAGCACCACGACCAGCTCACCGAGGACCGGGTGTCCGGCACGCTGCACCGGGCGGAGTTCCTCGACCGCGCACTGCGCTCGTCGATCAGCCGCGAGACGGATCGCCTCGAGACGGGCCTCACCTTCCTCGCCACGGTCGGCAGCACGGCGCCGTTCGTCGGGCTGTTCGGCACCGTGTGGGGCATCTTCCACGCGCTCGTGCGCATCGGCGCCTCGGGCGAGACGTCGCTCGACCAGGTGGCCGGGCCAGTCGGCGAGGCCCTGATCATGACCGCGCTCGGTCTCGCGGTCGCGGTGCCCGCGGTGCTCGGCTACAACCTGCTGGTGCGCAACAACCGCGTGATCATCGCGAGCTTCCACGCCTTCGCCGAGGACCTGCTTGCCTACCTGACCACCGGCGCCCGCGTGCCGTCCTCCATGGACCACCACCGCGAACACCGCCTGATGAAGAAGGCGGCGGCCTGAGGCCCACTGGGAGACTGTCATGGCATTCAGCGGACTCGGAGCTGGCGGCGGCGGCGCCCCCCACTCGGCACCGATGGCCGAGATCAACATGATCCCGCTGGTGGACGTGATGCTGGTGCTGCTGATCATCTTCATGATCACGGCACCGCTGATCGCCCACAAGATCAAGATCGACCTGCCGCAGGCCTCGACCGTCCTGCTCGAGGAGAAGCCCGACACGATCGTCATCGCGCTGATGGCGGACGGCAAGATGTTCCTGAACGACGTGCCGACCGACCGCACCGAGATGCTGAAGCGGCTCGCCACCGAGGCGCAGCGCAAGCCGCAGCCCGAGTTGCACCTGCACGTGGACCGCACCACGCAGTTCCAACTGCTCGCCACCGTGATGGCCGACGCGCAGAACGCCGGCATGGTCAAGGTCGGCATCGCCACCGACCCGATCAAGGGGACCGACAGCCACTGAAGCGAAGGTCGCAGCATGACACTCAGCGTCACGCTCGAGTTCTCGGAGCAGGAACTCGACTACTTCCGCTCGCTCATGCGCCGCATCCGTGAGCGCAACGGCCACCGCTCGCCCGAGCAGGTCGCGGCCGCCGCGGCCGAGGAAGTGGAGCGCCTGC
>JAGVUU010000238.1 GCA_019136105.1 Gammaproteobacteria bacterium | reverse complement strand
CATGATGCGGCCCGACGTGGCGGCGAAGAACTCGAACTTCGTCAACTACGCCACCGGTAACGCGGCTTCGCTGCCCATGGTCGACGAGGCCGTGCGCAACGACCCGGGCGTCTATCCGTCGGCCGAGGTCAAGGCCAAGCTGTTCCCGGACCTCGCCTCCACGGATGAGTTCACCCGCCTGGTGAACCGCTCCTGGACGAAGTTCACGACCGGCCAGTGACGCCGACCTGACCTGCCGAAGGGGCGGCCGGGCGCGAGTCCGGCCGCCCTTTCCTTTAGGGTGCAAGCTACACATTGCAGTATCCCTGAGCTAACCTCGCCGGGACGGGTGGCGGCCCGTCCCGACCTACCGATGGGAGTCCCGATGCGAGCAGCGATCCGCGCGGCCACGGCCACTTTCCTGGCGGTCCTCGTCCTGGCCGGTTGTGGCCGGAAACCCTCGACGCCGGAGGCGGGCCCGCCTGCCACGGCGGAGGAGAAGGTCCTCAACGTCTACAACTGGTCGGACTACATCGACCCGGCGGTGATCGAGGCGTTCCAGAAGGAAACCGGCATCGCGGTGCGCTACGACGTGTTCGACTCGAACGAGGTGCTCGAGACGAAGCTGCTCACCGGCAAGTCGGGCTACGACGTGGTCGTGCCGAGCGCGTATTTCCTCGAGCGGCAGGTGCAGGCCGGTGTGTTCCGCAAGCTCGACAAGACGCGGCTGGCCGGCCTCGCAAACCTCGACCCGGGCCTGCAGGCCAGCGTCGCGCGCCACGACCCGGGCAACGAGCACGGCGTCATCTACATGTGGGGCACCACCGGCATCGGCTACGACGCCGACAGGATCGCTGCGATCATGCCCGACGCGCCGACGGACTCCTGGAGCCTGGTGCTCGATCCAGCCGTGGTGTCGAAATTCCAGGGCTGCGGCGTGTCGTTCCTGGACGACCCGACCGACATGGTCGGCACGGTGCTCCTCTGGCTCGGCAAGGATCCGAACAGCCAGTCCGAGGACGACCTGAAGCTCGCCGAGGAGGCGTTGCTCAAGATCCGCCCCTACATCCGCACGATCCACAGCTCGCAGTACATCGAGGACCTCGCCAACGGTGAGGTCTGCATCGCCGTGGGTTACAGCGGCGACGTGCTGCTGGCCCGCGATCGCGCGGCTGAAGCCGGCAAGGAACTCGACATCCGCTACGTGATCCCCCGCGAGGGCGCGCTCATGTGGTTCGACACGCTCGCGATTCCGGCGGACGCCGCGCACCCGAACAACGCGCACGCATTCATCGACTACCTGCTGCGGCCCGACGTGGCCGCGGCCAATTCGAACTACGTGAACTACGCGACCGCCAACACGGAGGCACTCGCGCTGGTCAACGACGAGCTGCGCAACGACACCGGCATCTACCCGACGCCGGAGGTCAAGGAGCGCCTGCAGCCCAACCTCGCCAAGTCCGCCGAGTTCACCCGGTCGCTGAACCGGGCCTGGACGCGGTTCGTGACGGGCCGCTGAACGGCCCGCAGCACGCGGCCGGACCGAGAACACAAGAACCCTGCCCGACGCCCGGAGATTTATGGCCACCTCGCCGCGCGACCCGCAACTGAAGTTCGAGCCCTGGAACGACCCCGACGCCCAGCCCTACGTCCGCATCGACCGCGTCACCAAGAAATTCGGTGACTTCGTCGCGGTGGACGACGTCTCGCTCGGCATCTACAAGAAGGAGATCTTCTGCCTGCTCGGCGCGTCGGGCTGCGGCAAGACCACCTTGTTGCGCATGCTGGCGGGCTTCGAGAGGCCCACGTCCGGGCGGATCTACATCGACGGCGTGGACATGACCGACATCCCGCCGTACGAGCGGCCGGTCAACATGATGTTCCAGTCGTACGCGCTGTTCCCGCACATGACGGTCGAGCAGAACGTGGCGTTCGGGCTCAAGCAGGACCGCGTCCCGAAGGCCGAACTGGTGAAGCGGGTGGGAGACATGCTCGAGCTCGTGAAGCTCGGCCAGTTCGCCAGGCGCAAGCCGCACCAGCTGTCGGGCGGCCAGCGCCAGCGCGTCGCGCTCGCACGCGCCCTGGTGAAGAAGCCCAAGCTGCTGCTGCTCGACGAGCCGCTGGCGGCGCTCGACAAGAAGCTGCGCGAGCACACGCAGTTCGAGCTGATCAACATCCAGGAGACGCTCGGCGTCACGTTCATCGTGGTGACCCACGACCAGGAGGAGGCGATGACGCTGTCCTCCCGCATCGGGCTCATGAACCACGGCGAGATCGTGCAGGTGGGCACGCCCACCGAGATCTACGAGTACCCGAACTCGCGCTTCGTGTCGGAGTTCATCGGCTCGGTGAACATGTTCGAGGGCCGCCTGGTGGAGGACGAGCCGTCGTACGTGCGCATCGAGGCGAACGACCTCGACCAGCCGATCTACGTGGACCACGGCGTGAGCTCGGCGCCGGGTGCCACGGTGTGGGCGGCGATCCGTCCCGAGAAGATGCACATGTCGCGCGAGCAGCCCACCGGCAACGACAACTGGACCGCGGCGACGGTGCGCGACATCGCCTACATGGGTGACCTGTCGATCTACCTGCTCAAGCTCGCCTCCGGCAAGGTCGTGCGCGTCACGCAGCCGAACGTGTACCGGCACGCCGACGAGCGCGTCACCTGGGACGAGCAGGTGTACCTGCACTGGGATGCGTCGAGCCCGGTGGTGGTCCTCAAATGACCGGGCCGGGCGCGGTGCCGCTGGGGCAGCGGATCAACTTCTGGATCGAGGACGGGCTTGGGGCCATCGTGCGCTCGCCCGTGGGCTCGCGCCTGCGGCGCTGGGGCGTGACCGGCAAGGCGCTGGTCGCTTCGGTGCCGTTCTTCTGGCTGCTGCTGTTCTTCCTGATCCCGTTCGTCATCGTCCTGAAGATCTCGTTCTCCGACTCGGTCATCGCCATGCCGCCGTACCAGCCGCTGTTCGGCTGGGCGTCGGAGAAGGTGCTCGAGATCAAGCTCAATTTCGGCAACTACGCGTTCCTCATCGAGGACAACCTCTACATCAAGGCGTACCTCAACTCGATCTTCGTCGCAGCGGTCTCCACCCTGCTGTGCCTGCTGATCGGTTACCCGATGGCCTACGCGATCGCGCGCAGCAACGCGGCCACGCGCAACGTGCTGCTGCTGCTCGTGATCCTGCCGTTCTGGACGTCGTTCCTGCTGCGCGTGTACGCCTGGATCGGCATCCTCAAGAACAACGGGCTGATCAACAACACGCTGATGTCCCTCGGGCTCATCGACCAGCCGATCCAGATGCTGCAGACCGACTTCGCGGTGTACGTGGGCATCGTCTATTCGTACCTGCCGTTCATGATCCTGCCGCTCTACGCGAACCTAGAGAAGATGGACCTCACGCTGCTCGAGGCGGCGGCCGACCTGGGGTGCAAGCCCTGGCAGGCGTTCCTCAAGGTGACCCTGCCGCTGTCGCTGCCCGGCATCATCGCCGGGTGCCTCCTGGTCTTCATCCCGGCGGTGGGCGAGTTCGTGATCCCGGCGCTGCTCGGCGACCCGGGCATGCTCATGATCGGCAAGGTGCTGTGGACCGAGTTCTTCAACAACCGTGACTGGCCGGTCGCGAGCGCGGTGGCCATCGCATTGCTGCTGTTCCTCGTGATCCCGATCATGTTCTTCCAGCGCGCACAGGACGCCGAGTCGGCCGGGGTGCACAAATGAGCGGCGGTCGTCCCTGGTTCCGCATGCTGGCCCTCGCGCTGGGCTTTGCGTTCCTCTACATCCCGATCGTGTCGCTGGTGGTGTTCTCGTTCAACGAGTCGCGGCTGGTGACGGTGTGGGGCGGATTCTCCACCAAGTGGTACGGCGCGTTGCTCGACAACCAGCAGATCATCGGCGCGGCTCTGCTGAGCCTGAAGATCGCCGCGATCTCGGCGACGGTGGCCGTGGTGCTCGGCACGCTCACCGGCATGGCGCTCGCGCGCTTCGGTCCGTTCCGCGGCCGCACGATGCTGTCCGGCATGGCGACGGCGCCGCTGGTGATGCCCGAGGTGATCACCGGCCTGTCGCTGCTGTTGCTGTTCGTCACGCTCGAGCAGCTGTTCGGCTGGCCCGAGGGCCGCGGCATGACGACGATCATCCTCGCGCACGTCACGTTCGCGATGGCGTTCGTCACGGTGATCGTGCAGTCGCGCCTCGCGCAGTTCGACGAGTCGCTCGAGGAGGCTGCGCAGGACCTCGGTGCGCGTCCGGCCAAGGTGTTCTTCCTCGTCACGCTGCCGATCATCTTCCCGGCGCTGCTCTCGGGGTGGCTGCTGGCGTTCACGTTGTCGCTCGACGACCTCGTGATCGCGAGCTTCGTCGCCGGGCCCGGCTCGAGCACGCTGCCGATGGTGGTGTTCTCGAAGGTACGCCTGGGCGTGAGCCCGGACATCAATGCGCTCGCCACGATCCTGATCGTCATCGTGGCGATCGGCGTGGCGATTGCGGGCGTGGTGATGTCGCGCCAGCAGAAGACCCGGGACCGCGACGCGCAGATGGCGCTGGCAGCGAACCAGCAGATGATCGACAGCTTGAAGAAGGGTTGACCGTGGCCGTATCACCGATCCTCGCCTTCGACGTGGGCGGGTCGTTCGTCAAGGCCGGCCTCGTGAACGTGGCCGAGGGCCGCCTCGCGGGCGAAGTGCTGCGGCGGGCGACACCGGCAGATGCTGCGCCAGAGGCCGTCATGGACCTGCTCGCCGACATGACGCGCGAGCTGCCGTCCGGCGGGCCCGTCGGGCTGGCGTTTCCCGCCGTCGCCAAGCGCGGCGTGGCGTGGACCGCTGCCAACATCGACAAGCGCTGGATCGGCACGGACGCCCGCACACTGCTCGAGGCGCGCATCGGGCGGCCGGTGGCATTCCTCAACGATGCCGATGCCGCGGGCGTGGCGGAAATGACCCTCGGTGCCGGTCGCGGTCGCGACGGCACGGTGATGGTGCTCACGCTGGGCACCGGCATCGGGACAGCGATCTTCGTCGACGGGCACCTGCTGCCGAACACCGAACTCGGTCACCTCGAGGTGCGCGGCATGGAGGCCGAGCACCGCGCCTCGGCCAAGGTGCGTGCCGATCGCGGGCTCGATTGGCCGGAGTGGGCGGCGGCGGTCAACGAGGTGCTGGCCGCGTATCACGCGCTGCTGTGGCCCGACGTGTTCGTCGTCGGCGGCGGCGTCACCGAGAACTGGGAGCACTTCGGGCCGCTGCTCAAGAGCCGCGCCGAGATCGTGCCGGCGCACTTCCGCAACGACGCGGGGATGATCGGCGCGGCGATGGCGGCGGCTTCGCTGGCGGAGCACCGTTCAGCATCATGATCGTCTTCGGCGCCGGAGACCGGGGAAGGGTTCGGGAGACACGCCGTGAACCCATCCTTGGGGGCTCGCGCGCCGCGTCCATGCGGCGCGACGGTCTCCCGAACCCTTCCCCGATCCCCGACGCCGCTGAGCGCTCCCGATGCTGACGCTGCCGCCATCGAAGCTGCCGCGCGTCGGCACGACGATCTTCACGGTGATGTCGCGGCTCGCGCAGGAGTGCGGCGCGATCAACCTGTCGCAGGGATTCCCGGACTTCGATCCTCCGCCACGGCTCGTGGATCTCGTTGCCGAGCACATGCGCCGCGGCGTCAACCAGTACGCACCCATGGCGGGCTGGCCGGCGCTGCTCGAGGCGATCGCGGCCAAGGTCCTCGACTTGTACGGATGCCGCGTCGATCCGCAGGCTTCGGTGACGGTCACCTCGGGCGCCACCGAGGCGCTGTTCTGCGCGGTGCACGCGGTCGTCCGGCCCGGCGACGAAGTCATCCTGCTCGAGCCGGCCTACGATTCCTACGAACCGGCGGTTGAACTTGCCGGTGGGCACGCGGTGCGCGTGCCGCTGCGTCGTCCCGGGTTCGGAGTGGACTGGCACCGTGTCCGGGAGGCGATCAACCCGCGCACCCGCCTGTTGATCGTCAATTCGCCGCACAATCCGACGGGCGCCGTGTTTGCGCCGGAGGACCTCGACGCGCTGGAGGATATCCTGCGCGACAACGGCGTGCTGGTCCTGTCGGATGAGGTCTACGAGCACATCGTGTTCGACGGACGCGCGCACCAGAGCCTGCTCACGCGCCCGTCGCTGGTGTCCCGCAGCTTCGTCGTGTCCTCTTTCGGCAAGACGTACCACTGCACGGGCTGGAAAGTCGGGTATTGCGTGGCGCCGCCCGGGCTCACCGCCGAGTTCCGCAAAGTGCACCAGTTCGTGCAATTCGCGGTGGCCTCGCCGATGCAGGCGGCGCTCGCGCAGTTCCTCGCCGAATGCCCGGGTCACGCGCGTGAGCTGGGAGGCTTCTACCAACGCAAGCGGGACCGCTTCCTCGAGCTGCTGACCGCCACGCCGTTGCGGCCGATCCCGACGGCCGGCACCTACTTCCAGCTGGCAGACTATTCTGCGGTGAGCGAGCAGCCCGACGTCGAGTTCGCACGAGCCCTGACTCGTGAGATCGGGGTCGCGGCCATCCCCGTGTCCGTGTTCTCAGCCGGCGCCCCCCCGGAGCGGCTGGTGCGCTTCTGCTTCGCGAAGAACGACGCAACGCTGGACGCCGCAGGCGAGCGGCTGTCACGGCTGGTTGCGCCGGGAGGATGCCGATGACCTCACACCTGCGCGTGACGCTCGTCCAGGTCGAGATTGCCTGGCAGGCTCCGGCAACCAACCGCCGCGCCCTCGCGGCGCACTTCCGCGGACTGATGGGGCACACCGACCTCATCGTGCTGCCGGAGATGTTCTCGACCGGTTTCAGCATGGACGCCGAAGGCCTCGCCGAGACCATGGACGGCCCGACCGTGGGCTGGATGCGAGAGGAGGCCGCGGCGACCGGCTGTGTCATCACGGGGAGCCTGATCGTTCGTGACGGTGAGCACTGCTACAACCGGCTGGTGTGGGCCCGGCCCGACGGCACGCTCGAGCACTACGACAAGCGTCACCTGTTCCGCATGGCGAACGAGCAGCAGCACTACGCGGCGGGTTCACGCCGCCTGATCGTGGAACTCAAGGGTTGGCGCCTCTGTCCGATGATCTGTTACGACCTGCGTTTCCCGGTGTGGAGCCGCAACTGGGGTGACTACGACGTGCTGCTCTATGTCGCGAACTGGCCGCAACGTCGTGCGCACGCCTGGTCCACGCTGCTCAGGGCGCGCGCCATCGAGAACCTGGCCTACGTCGTCGGCGTGAACCGCATCGGCAAGGACGGCAACGGTGCCACCTACGGCGGTGACAGTGTGGCGCTCGATTTCCTCGGCCAACCATTGTCCAGCGAGGGGGGCGGCGACCGGGTCGAGACCGCCGTGCTCGATTTCGAGTCGCTGCGGAAGTACCGTGATGCCTTCCCGGCGCATCTCGACGCCGATCGCTACGAGATCGTGGACTGAGGCCCGGCATGAAGAAGCGCACGCGCGTCACGCACCTGCCCGAAGTGCCCGTCCCGCCGGACGCACGTCCGCTCGTGGCGCCGATCTACCAGTCGGTGAAGTTCAGCTTCGACGACGTCGGCGAGACGCTGCGCTATTTCGGCGGACAGCGCGAAGGCTTCTACTACTCACGGATCTCGAACCCGACCCTGCGCCAGCTCGAACTCGCGCTCGCCGAACTGCAGGGCCGCGACGCCTGCCTGCTCACCGGTTCGGGCGTGGCGGCGATCGCAGCCGCGCTGCTCGGACTGCTCAAGGCAGGCGACCACGTGGTGTATTTCGCCGAACTGTACCCGCCCACTCGCGTTCTGCTGCGGCGCATGCTCGGCCGCTACGGCGTCGCGAGCACGATGCTGTCGATCGACGACACGGCGGGCCTGGAGCGGGTGCTGTCGGAAACCCCGACACGGCTGGTGGCATTCGAGTCGCCGAGCAATCCCGTGCTGAAGGTCGCCGATCTCGCACGTATCACTGAACTCGCCCGCGCCCACGGCGCCCTCACGCTGCTCGACAACACGCTCGGCGGCCTGCACAACCATGGCGAGTACGACGTCGACCTGTACGTGCACAGCCTGACCAAGTACGCGTCGGGTCACGGCGACGTGATGGGCGGCGCGGTGATCGGCCGGCGCGAGCTCGTCGACACGGTGCGCGAGGACGCCACGAACCTCGGGCCGACGCTCGATCCGCACGCCGCGTGGCTGATCCTGCGCGGTCTCAAGACGTACTTCCTGCGCTGGGACGCGCAGTGCCGCAATGCGCTGCATGTCGCGGAGTTCCTCGGGTCACGCCCCGAGGTGAGTCGCGTGCGATATCCGGGGCTGCCTGCCGACCCTGGCCACCAGCTTGCGCGGCGCCAGATGGACGGCTTTGGCACCCTCGTCACGTTCGATCTCGTCGGAGGGATCGAGGCAGGGACGCGCTTCGCCGAGGCGCTCGAGCTCTTCAGCATTGCCGCAAGCCTCGGTTCAACGGAGTCGCTGGTCGTGCCTCCCGCGCTGCAGCAACCGCGCGGCATGAGCGAGGAGCAGCGCGCGTGGACCGGCATCACCCCCGGCACGGTGCGGCTCTCGATCGGCATCGAGGACCCGGACGATCTCGTGGACGACCTGCGGCGGGCCCTGGAACGTTCGATCGGCTGAGCGCGTCGCCGGAGCGCCCGGTCGCTGGGCGGGGTCCCCTCGCGGCGAACTCTGGTACCCTAAGCAAAAGCTCAACGGTTGGTCGAGGTCATGGATGCCGCCGACCTGCAAGGGCAGTTCAGGCTCGGGGAGTGCCTGATCGAGCCGGGTGATTCACGGATCACCGGCCCAGCGGGTTCGTTCGTGCTCGAACCATCCCACTTTGCGTTGCTCGGCTGCCTGGCGAGTCACCACGGCGAGGCCGTTTCCAGGTTCCACCTGCGGCAGTGCGCCTGGCCGGAAGGCGGTGGCAGCGACCAGGCACTGCGGGCTGGCATTCGCGCGCTGCGCGAGGCGCTCGGCGGCTCGGCGCGGGACCGGCGCTACATCGTCAGCGTCGGGCGCGACGGCTTCGCACTCGTCGCGCATTTCGAAATGCTGCCGCCCGAGCCCGCTGCGACTTCCGTCGTGCCACTCGACGTGCTGCCGGCGGCCGGACGCCGTTCGCTGGGCGGCCGGCTTTACGCTTTCGCCGGCGAACTGCGCCGTCGGAGCGTGCTCAAGGTCACGAGCGCCTACTGCATCGGCATGTGGCTCGCGCTGCAGGTCGCCGAGATCATGTTCGAGTCGCTGTACATGCCCGACTGGTGGATGACCGCGCTCGCCATCCTCGCTGTCCTCGGCCTGCCGATCGTGGCCGTGCTGGCGTGGTCGTACGAGATCACACCCGGCGGCATCGTGCTGGACGACGCCCTGTCCGGCCGCATCCAGTTGCCGCGTGCACGCCGGTCGATCGCGCCTGCGCTCGTGACCGGCGTGACCCTGATGGCGGCCGTGACCGGCTACGCATGGTGGCACGCCATCGACACCCAAACCATTCAGGCCGCTGAATCCGTGGGGCTCGAGCCGAGTGCACAGTCGATCGCTGTACTGCCGTTCGTCGACATGAGCCCGGACGGCTCTGCCGGCTACCTCGGTGACGGCTTGAGCGAGGAACTCTCGAGCGATCTGGCCAAGCTGCCAGGGCTGCGCGTCGCCGCGCGCACCTCCGCATTCGCATTCAAGGGGAATGCCGTCGACGTGCGCACCATCGGTTCCCGCCTCGGCGTGCGTTACGTGCTCGAGGGCAGCGTGCGGCGTGAGGCCGAGCGCCTGAGAGTCACGGCGCAGCTGATCGACGCGTCCACCGGCTTTCATGCCTGGACCGAGAGCTACGACCGTCCCTGGGACGACCTGATCGGCATCCAGCAGGAGATCTCGGGCGCCATCGCCCGCAAGCTGCGAGCGGTACTGACGCCCGAGCTTGAGCAGCAACTGCATTCGGCGCCCACCGACAATCCGCGGGCGTACGACTTCTATCTGGCCGGCCTGTCCGCAATGCGGCAGAGCGGTGCGTTCAGTCAGCTCGAAGTGGCGGAGGGGCAGTTCAAGCGTGCCCTCGAGTCGGATCCGGGATTTGCGCGTGCCCAGGCGGGACTGTGCCGCGTCGCCATCCTCAAGTACGAACGCACCGGCGCGACCGAGTACGTGCACGAGGCGGAAGCGGCGTGCCGCGCGGCGCTCGACGCGGACCCGACCCTCAAGGAAACCGAAATGGCGCTCGGCAGGCTCTACCTTGCCAGTGGCCGCCACGAGCAGGCCGAGGCCGTGTACCGCTCCCTGCTGCGCCGTTCGCCGCGGGATGCCGAAGTGCGCATCGGGCTCGGCCGGGCGCTGGTGCATTCGAAGCGGACCGAGGAAGCCGAGCAGAGCCTCCGGGCGGCGGTGGTCGTCGAGCCGGGCTACTGGCAGTCCTACAACGCCCTGGGCAGCTTCCTGTTTACGGCGGGTCGCAGTGCCGAGGCGGCCGAGGCCTACACACGTGTCACGGAGCTCACCCCCGGCAATCCCACCGGGTTCAACAATCTCGGTGCAGCCCGGCTCGCTGCGGGCCAGCTCGCTGCCGCCGCGCAGGCCTTCGAACAGTCGAATCGCATCGAGCCGTCACGCAGCGCCTACGGCAACCTGGGGACCGTCTATTACTACCTCGGCCGTCTCAATGAATCCGAGGCCATGTTCAGCAAGGCCCTCGAACTCGCGCCAGAGGATTACCAGCTCTGGTTCGGCCGGGCCGACGCACGCTGGTACATGCCGCAGCGCCGCGACCTCGCCAACGAGGATTACCGTCGCGCCGCAGCGCACGCGGAGCGGATGCTCGCGGTGAATGCCACCGACGCCGAGACTTGGGCTATTCTCGGCTACGTCTACGGACGGCTGGATGAAAAGGACCGCTCGCTGCGCTACCTGCAGCGCGCGCTCGAGATCGGGGAGGAATTGCCTTACGTCAATTACTTCGCCGCGATCGCTGCGGCGGACCGCGGTGACCGCGAGGAGTCTGCCAGGCTCGCCGGCCGGGCGATCGAGCTGGGTCATTCGCAGGTGCTGGTCACGGCGGATCCGGCACTCAAGGGTGTCCCCATTGCCCGACTGGCGCGAGCCGCAGGAACCAACGACGGGCCGGGCGACGCACCGGCGCGCTGACAGGAGGGAGTGACATGAGTCGAGACGACCCGGAGGGGCGCAAGTTCACGATCCGATGCCGCAATAAGGGCGGGGTCGAAATCAAGAACGGCAATGGCAAGGCGGGCGGCAACTTGCGGACGGCAGGAGGCAACCAGCTGGCCTGGACCAACAAGACCCACCAGGAAACCTGCTACCTGAGGTTCTCCTACGTTTCCCGGTCGAACAATGATGGCCAGGAGTGCTGGCCGTTCGACGGGCCGTCGGACGGCGGGCTTCTCGCTGTGGCGCGCAATGGCACCCGCGTCGTCATGCTCAAGTCGGTGGCCGTGACGGAGTGCGTCGAATACGAGGTGCTCGACGCAGACAAGGAGCCCCTGCTCGATCCCGTCATCATCATCGATCCCAACTGACCGCCAGCGCTGCCGCCCGAGGCTGCCCTGACGATGCTGACCGATCACGCGGGGC
>JAGVUU010000027.1 GCA_019136105.1 Gammaproteobacteria bacterium | reverse complement strand
CGAAGTCGGCGTTGTACGCCGCGCACACCAGCGGGTGGAGCTGGATCGCCTTGCCCTCGATCAGCACGGGCTCGAAGGCCTGGATGCCGAGGCGGTGCAGCGTGGGCGCGCGGTTCAGCAGCACCGGGTGCTCGCGGATCACCTCCTCGAGGATGTCCCACACCTCGGGGCCCTCGCGCTCCACCATGCGCTTGGCGGCCTTGATGGTCGAGGCCTCGCCGCGCAGCTGCAGCTTCTGGAAGATGAACGGCTTGAACAGCTCGAGCGCCATCTTCTTCGGCAGGCCGCACTGGTGCAGGCGCAGCGTCGGGCCCACCACGATGACCGAGCGGCCCGAGTAGTCGACGCGCTTGCCGAGCAGGTTCTGGCGGAAGCGGCCCTGCTTGCCCTTGATCATGTCGGCGAGCGACTTGAGCGGGCGCTTGTTGGTGCCGGTGATCGCCCGGCCGCGGCGGCCGTTGTCGAGCAGCGCGTCCACCGACTCCTGCAGCATGCGCTTCTCGTTGCGCACGATGATGTCCGGCGCGTTCAGCTCGAGCAGGCGGCGCAGGCGGTTGTTGCGGTTGATGACGCGGCGGTAGAGGTCGTTCAGGTCCGACGTCGCGAAGCGGCCGCCGTCGAGCGGCACCAGCGGGCGCAGGTCCGGTGGCAGCACGGGCAGGACGGTGAGCACCATCCACTCGGGGTGGTTGCCGGACTCGATGAACGACTCGAGCAGCTTCAGGCGCTTCGACAGGCGCTTGATCTTGGTCTCGGAGGTCGTGCCCGCGATGTCCTCGCGGACCTTGACCACCTCGGACGGCAGGTCGAGGCTCTTCAGGAGCTCGTGGATCGCCTCGGCGCCCATGCGCGCGTCGAACTCGTCGCCGTGCTTCTCGATCGCGTCGAGGTACATCTCGTCGGAGAGCAGCTGGCCGCGCTGCATCGAGGTCATGCCCGGGTCGATGACCACGAACGCCTCGAAGTACAGCACGCGCTCGATCTCGCGCAGCGTCATGTCGAGCATCAGGCCGATGCGGCTCGGCAGCGACTTGAGGAACCAGATGTGCGCCGTGGGGCTCGCGAGCTCGATGTGGCCCATGCGCTCGCGGCGCACCTTGGCCTGCGTCACCTCGACGCCGCACTTCTCGCAGACCACGCCGCGATGCTTGAGGCGCTTGTACTTGCCGCAAAGGCACTCGTAGTCCTTCACCGGCCCGAAGATCTTCGCGCAGAAGAGGCCGTCCCGCTCCGGCTTGAAGGTGCGGTAGTTGATGGTCTCCGGCTTCTTGACCTCGCCGAACGACCACGAGCGGATCATTTCCGGGGAGGCGAGCTGAATGCGGATCGAGTCGAAGTCCTCGGTCGTCGGCTGCTGCTTGAATAACTTCAACAGGTCTTTCATTGGGTCACCCTGTCTGTCGCGCGCGTGTGAGGGAGGGGCGCGTTCAGCGCCGCTCCTGCTCCAGTTCGATGTTGATGCCGAGCGAGCGGATTTCCTTGACCAGCACGTTGAAGGACTCCGGCATGCCGGCGTCCATCATGTGGTTGCCGTCCACGATGTTCTTGTACATCTTGGTGCGGCCGGTCACGTCGTCCGACTTGACGGTCAGCATTTCCTGCAGCGTGTAGGAAGCGCCGTAGGCCTCGAGCGCCCACACTTCCATCTCGCCGAAGCGCTGGCCGCCGAACTGCGCCTTGCCGCCGAGCGGCTGCTGCGTGACGAGGCTGTACGGGCCCGTCGAGCGCGCGTGCATCTTGTCGTCCACCAGGTGGTTGAGCTTCAGCATGTACATGTAGCCCACGGTCACCGGGCGGTCGAAGCGCTCGCCGGTGCGGCCGTCGTACAGCCAGGTCTGGCCGCTCTCCGGCAGGTCGGCGAGGCGCAGCATGCGCTTGATCTCCTCCTCCGTGGCGCCGTCGAACACCGGCGTCGCCATCGGCACGCCGTTGCGCAGGTTGGAGGCGAGCGCGGTGATCTCGGGGTCGGAGAACGAGCCGAGGTCCTCGGTCTTGCCGCCGCTCTTGTTGTAGACCTCGTCGAGGAAGGCGCGCAGTTCACCCGCGCTGCGGCTCTCGTCGAGCATGCGGCCGATCTTGAGCCCGATGCCCTTCGCCGCCCACCCGAGGTGGGTCTCGAGGATCTGGCCGATGTTCATGCGGCTCGGCACGCCGAGCGGGTTCAGCACGATGTCGACCGGCGTGCCGTCCGCGGCGAACGGCATGTCCTCGACCGGCACGATCGTCGAGATCACGCCCTTGTTGCCGTGGCGGCCGGCCATCTTGTCGCCCGGCTGCACGCGGCGCTTCACCGCGAGGTAGACCTTGACCAT
>JAGVUU010000131.1 GCA_019136105.1 Gammaproteobacteria bacterium | reverse complement strand
TTCGACTCGAGGATCTCGGACACGACGCGGATGACGTACGGGAACGTGGCCATGTCGGGCATCACCGCGCTCACGCCACGGCGCGCGAGGTTGCCGTGGCCGATTTCGCGGCGCTTCGGCGAGCCCATCATGCCCGTCTCGCCCACCGAGAACGGCGGGAAGTTGTAGTGCAGCATGAACGGCTCTTTGCGCTCGCCCGCGAGCGCGTCGATGATCTGCGCATCGCGGCCGGTGCCGAGCGTCGTGGTGACGAGCGCCTGCGTCTCGCCGCGGGTGAACAGCGCCGAGCCGTGCGTGCGCGGCAGCACGCCGGTCTGCACGGTGATCTTGCGCACGGTGTTCATGTCGCGGCCGTCGATGCGCGGCTCGCCCGCGATGATGCGGCGGCGGACGATGTTGTACTCGAGCTGGCCGAGCTGGTCGGCCACCTTGCGGGCCTCGAACTTCGGCGACTCGCCGCCGGCGAGCGCCTCGATCGTGGCCTTCTTGATCTCGCCGACGCGCGCGTAGCGGGTCTGCTTCTCGGTGATCTGGTAGGCCTCGCCGAGCGGGCCCTCGGCCTGCGCCGCGACGGCGGCGACCAGCGCCGGATCGACCGCGGCCGGCTGCCAGTCCCAGGCCGGCTTGCCGGCCTCGGCGGCGAGTTCCCTGATCGCCTTGATCGCGACCTGCATCTGCTCGTGGCCGAACACCACGGCGCCGAGCATCACTTCCTCGGACAGCATCTTCGCCTCGGACTCGACCATCAGCACCGCGTCGGCCGTGCCGGCGACGACGAGGTCGAGCTGGGAGGTCTGCAGGTCCTTGGCGGTGGGGTTCAGCAGGTACTGGCCGTCGCGGTAACCCACCTTGGCAGCGCCGATCGGGCCGCGGAACGGGATGCCGGAAATCGCCAGCGCCGCGGACGCGCCGAGCATCGCCGGGATGTCGGAATCGATCTCGGGATCGAGCGACACGACCGTCGCGACCACCTGCACTTCGTTGAAGAAGCCTTCGGGGAACAGCGGGCGGATCGGGCGGTCGATCAGGCGCGAGGTGAGCGTTTCCTTCTCGGTCGGGCGACCTTCGCGCTTGAAGAAGCCGCCGGGAATGCGGCCAGCCGCGTACGTCTTCTCGACGTAGTTGACGGTCAGCGGGAAAAAGTCCTTGTTGGCGTCGGCGGCCTTGCGGCCGACCGCGGTGACGAGCACCGAGGTGTCGCCCATGGAAACGAGGACGGCGCCGTCGGCCTGGCGGGCCATGCGGCCGGTCTCGAGCGTGACGGTGTGGGGGCCGTACTGAAAAGTCTTGGTGTGGACGTTCACGATGAATGTGTCCAGTGCTGCGATAGCGTATGGGGATGCGGAAACGAATCCGGCCCGCAGTGCGGGCCGGAGGTTCGGGCAATCAGCGGCGCAGGCCGAGCTTGGCTACGACGTCCTGATAGCGCGCGAGGTCGGTCGCCTTCAGGTAGTCGAGGAGCTTGCGGCGCTGCGTGACGAGCTTCAGGAGCCCGCGACGCGACGAGTGATCGCCCTTGTGGGCGCCGAAATGCTCGCCCAGGTCGTTGATGCGGGCGGAGAGCAGCGCGATCTGGACCTCGGGCGAACCCGTGTCGTTCGTGCCGCGGCTGAAGTTGCCGACGATCTCAGCCTTGCGCTCGGTGGACAGTGCCATCGTGTGGAATCCTCGAACCTTCTTACCCTTGGTGTGAGCCGCGCATTGTAAACCGCAACGTGCTGATTCCTCAATACGTTTCGGCTTCCGGGCCGGACGCGCCGGCCACGAACAGCCGCGCCACCCGCAAGCCCCCGCCCGGGGCCGCTTCGACCAGCCCGAGGAACCGTCCCGCCGGGTCGTAGGCGCGACCCAGCGTGGCCGGCGCCGGCAGCTCCAGCGGCAGCGTGCGCCCCTGCCGGAGGTACAGGCTGGCCACCCGGTCGAGGTCCAGGCGCGGCAGCCCGGGAAAGGCCGCATCGACCGGCAACAGCCACTCGGGACGCTCGTCGTCCGCCGGTCCGCGTGCCGCCCACGCCTCCACGGCATCGAGCGTCACCAGGGCCTCCGGCGCGAATGGCTCGACCCACAGGCGTCGCAGCGCGTCGAGATGGCCCTCGGTGCCGAGGGCCGCAGCGATCTGCTCACCCAGCACGCGCACGTAGGTGCCCTTGGAGCACTCCACCTCGAACTCGATCGCGGCGTCCGTCCAGTAGCCGGCCTCGAGGCGCGCGATGCGGACGCGCCGCGGCAGTCGCTCCACCTCCTCGCCACGACGCGCCAGCTCGTACAGCGGCCGCCCGTCGCGCTTGAGCGCCGAATACATCGGCGGTGTCTGGAGGATGTCACCCGTGAGCGACGCGAGCACGGCAGAGAGCCGCGAGTGATCAACCGGCGGTACGGCCGACGTTCGGACCACACGGCCCTCGGCGTCGCCGGTGTCGGTGGCCGCGCCCAGCACGAGGCGCGCACGGTAAGCCTTGGAAGAACCCAGCAATTGACCGCAGGCCTTGGTGGCCTGGCCGAAGCACAACGGCAACATGCCGGTCGCCATGGGATCGAGGGTGCCGGCGTGGCCGGCCTTGGCGGCGCGCAGCAGGCGCCGCACGCGCTGCAGGGCCGGCGTGGACCCCAGGCCTGCGGGCTTGTCGAGCAGGACGATGCCGTCGAGTTCACGCCAGCGCGGACGCTGGGCCGCACACTGCCCGGCCGCTGCGTCGGTCACTTGGGCTCTTCGTCGCCCGGCGGGTCGTCGGTGTGGCGGGCGGCGTCCTCGCGCACGGCTCGCGTGATCAGGTCGTCGAGGCGATGGCCGCGCTCGAGCTGCTCGTCCGGCTGGAAGTGGATGTGGGGCGCGATCCGGAGGCGCAGCGCGCGCCCGAGCGGGCCACGCAGGTAACCCGCGGCCTCGTCGAGGATCTCCCGCTGCAGCGGGTCGTGCGCGTCGCCCGTGAGCAGCTCGAAGTACACCCAGGCGTGCGACAGGTCGGGCGACATCTTCACGTGCGTGATCGTCACCGGCTTCAGCCGGGGATCACGCACGTCGCGGCGCAGCATCTCGGCCAGCGTCCGCTGCACCTGCTCGGCCACGCGGTTCGCACGCGGGATTTCGCGCGGCATGGCGGCTTACGCGCTGCGCGCGACCTCGACGCGGGCGAAGCACTCGATCTGGTCGCCGGGGCGGATGTCGTTGTACTTCACCACGCCGATGCCGCACTCGGTGCCGGCACGGACCTCGCCGACGTCGTCCTTGAAGCGGCGCAGCGAATCGAGTTCGCCCTGGTGGATGACCACGTGGTCGCGCAGCACGCGCACCGGGTTGCCGCGCTTGATGTAGCCCTCGACCACGAGGCAGCCCGCGACGGTGCCGAACTTGCTCGAGCGGAACACTTCGCGCACCTCGGCGAGGCCCACGATCTGTTCCTTGACCTCCGGCTTGAGCAGGCCCGAGACGGCCTGCTTCACGTCGTCGATGGCCTCGTAGATGATGCTGTAGTAGTTCACCTGCACGCCGCCGTCCTTGAGCGCGGCACGCGCCGCGCCGTCGGCACGGACGTTGAAGCCGATGATCCGCGCACGCGACGCCGCGGCCAGCGTCACGTCGGACTCGGTGATGCCGCCGACGCCGCTCGCGATGACCTTGACGCCCACCTCGTCGGTGCCGAGCTTCGACAGCGCGTCGCGCAGCGCTTCCGCGCTGCCCTGCACGTCCGCCTTCACGATCAGCTGGATGTTCTCGCCCGCGGCCTCGGCCATCTGCGAGAACACGTCCTCGGCCTTCTTCGCGGCGCTCGCGAGGCGCACGTCGCGGAACTTGCCCTGCCGGTACAGCGCGACTTCTCGCGCCTTGCGCTCGCTCTCGACGGCGAGCAGGTCGTCGCCGGCGTTCGGCGCGTTCGACAGGCCGAGCACCGCGACCGGGGTCGAGGGACCTGCCGCCTGCACCTGCTTGCCCGCAGCGTCGAACATGGCGCGCACGCGGCCGAACTCCTGCCCGGCGATGATCGGATCACCCGACTTGAGCGTGCCGCGTTTCACGAGCACCGTGGCCACCGCGCCGCGGCCCTTCTCGATGCTCGACTCGAGCACCACTCCGACGGCCGCGCCTTCCTTCGGCGCCTTGAGGTCGAGCACTTCGGCCTGCAGCAGGATCGACTCGAGCAGCTGGTCGATGCCCTGGCCGGTGTGTGCGGAGACGTTGACGAACATCGTGTCGCCGCCGAGTTCCTCGGGCACGACTTCCTGCTTGAGGAGTTCGTTGCGCACGCGGTCGGGATCGGCACCGTACTTGTCGATCTTGTTGACCGCCACGACCATCGTGACGTTGGCGGCACGCGCGTGCTGGATCGCCTCGATGGTCTGCGGCATCACGCCGTCGTCCGCGGCAACCACCAGCACCACGATGTCGGTGACGTGCGCGCCGCGCGCACGCATCGCCGTGAAGGCCGCGTGGCCCGGGGTGTCGATGAAGGTGATCAGGCCCTTCGGCGTCTCGACCTGGTAGGCGCCGATGTGCTGCGTGATGCCGCCCGCCTCGCCCGCCGCGACCTTTGCGCGGCGGATGTAGTCGAGCAGCGAAGTCTTGCCGTGATCGACGTGACCCATGATGGTCACGACCGGGGGCCGCGGCAGCAGCTCGAGCTCGCCCACCTGGGCCTTGAGCTGGTCCTCGAGCGCGTCTTCCTTGTGGCGCACCGCCGTGTGGCCGAACTCCTCGACCACCAGCTGTGCGGTGTCCTGGTCGATGGGCTGGTTGATGGTCGCCATCACGCCCATCTTCATCATCGTCTTGATGACTTCGTTGGCCTTCACGGCCATGCGGTTGGCCAGCTCGCCGACCGTGATCGTCTCCGGGATCTGCACCTCGCGCTTGACCGGCGCCGTCGGCTGGGCGAACTCGCCGCCACGGGCCTCGACGCTGACCGGAACGTGCCGCCGCGACCGGCTCGCCATCTGCTTCTTCTTGAAGCGGGCGCTGGCATCGGAGGTGACATGCAGTTCCTGGCGGCCGTACTTGGTCGGGGCCACACCCTTGCGATCGTCGCCAGGGGCCGGCGGCCGCACGCGGGGCGCAGGTGCCGGGGCCGGCTGCGCCGGCTCGGCCGCGCGACGCTCCGTATCCTGGCGTTCGCGCTCGGCACGCTCGCGCTCGCGCTGCTCGGTGACGCGGGCCTCCTCGGCCTCTGCGCGGACGCGGGCTTCCTCGTCGAGACGTCGGCGTTCCTCCGCCTCGACGCGTTCGCGCTCGCGGCGCTCGGCATCGCGACGCTCGGCTTCCTGGCGCTCGGCCTCGAGGCGCACGGCCTCCTCGGCCTGGCGCTGGCGGTCGAGTTCCTCCTGGCGCTGCCGTGCCTCTTCCTCGAGCACGGTGCGGTTCAGGTACGTCTTCTTGGCGCGCACTTCGACGTTGACCGTGCGGGCACGGCCCTGCGTCGAGGCGACCTTGATCTCCTGCTGCGCCTTGCGCTTCAGGGTGATCTTGCGGGGCGCGGCCACTTCCTCCTGGCGACCGTGCGCGCGGCGCAGGTGCGTGAGGAGTTCCATCTTGGCCTCGTCGCTGATGACGTCATCGGCGCCCTGGACCTTGATGCCGGCTTCCTCGAGCTGGGCAAGCAGCTTGTCGACCGGGACCTTCAGGACCTCGGCGAACTGGCTGACTGTGACTTCTGCCATCGGCTACCTCCGCTCAGGCCTGCTGGTCCTGCTCGAACCAGTGCTTGCGCGCGGCGAGGATCAGCTCTCCGGCGCGCTGCGGGTCGAGGTTGGGGATCTCGGCGAGGTCGTCCACGGCCTGTTCGGCCAGGTCCTCGCGCGTGTGGATGCCGTGACGGGCGAGTTCGGCCGCCAGCTCCTCGTCCATGCCCTCGACGTCGAGCAGGTCGTCGGACGGAGCGCCTTCCAGCGTCTCCTCGCTCGCGATCGCCTGCGTGAGCAGCACGTCGCGCGCGCGGTTGCGCAGCTCCTGCACGATCGCCTCGTCGAATTCCTCGATGCCGGCGAGCTCGGACTGCGGCACGTAGGCGATTTCCTCGATGCTCGAGAAGCCCTCGCCCACCAGGATGCCGGCAACGTCCTCGTCCACGTCGAGCTGCTTCATGAACAGCTCGCGCAGCTCGCGCTGCTCGGCCTCGCTCTTCTCCTCGGCGGCCTGCTCGCTCATGATGTTGAGGCGCCAGCCGGTGAGTTCGCTCGCGAGGCGGATGTTCTGGCCGCCGCGGCCGATCGCCTGCGACAGCTTCTCCTCCGCGACGGCGATGTCCATGCTGTGCGCTTCCTCGTCCACGACGATCGAGCTCACCTCGGCCGGGGCCATCGCGTTGATCACGAACTGCGCCTGGTTGTCGTCGAACGGGATGATGTCGACGCGCTCACCGGCGATCTCGTTCGACACCGCCTGCACGCGCGAGCCGCGCATGCCGACGCAGGCGCCGACCGGGTCGATGCGCGGGTCGTTCGAGCGCACCGCGATCTTGGCGCGGGCGCCCGGGTCGCGGGCCGCGCCGAGGATGTTGATCAGGCCCTGGCCCACCTCCGGCACCTCGAGCTTGAAGAGCTCGATGAGGAACTCGGGGGCGGTGCGGCTCAGGAACAGCTGCGGGCCGCGCGGCTCGGAGCGCACGTCCTTGAGGAACGCCTTGATGCGGTCCTGCGTGCGCACGGGCTCGCGCGGGATCATCGACTCGCGCGCGATGAAGCCCTCGGCGTTGCCGCCGAGGTCGACGAAGATGCCGTTGCGGTCGACGCGCTTCACGATGCCGGACACGAGCGTGCCGACGCGGCTCCGGTACTGGTCGACCACCTGGGCGCGCTCGGCCTCACGCACCTTCTGCACGATGACCTGCTTCGCGGTCTGCGCGGCGATGCGGCCGAAGGCGACCGACTCGAGCGGCTCCTCGACGTAGCCGCCGATCTCCGCAGCGGGGTTCATGTCGAGCGCGTCCTCGAAGCGCAGTTCCTTGTCCGGGAACTCGAGCTCCGTGGAGTCGTCGGCGAACACCTTCCAGCGGCGGAACGTGTCGTAGTCGCCCGTCTTGCGGTTGATGGCGACGCGCACGTCGGTTTCCTCGCCGTACTTCTTGCGCGTGGCGGACGCGAGCGCGGCTTCGAGCGCCTCGAAGATGATTTCCTTGTCGACGCCCTTCTCGTTCGAGACCGCGTCCACGACCATCAGGATCTCTTTGTTCATCTCTCGTCCTCCCGCTGCGCGGGGTTCAAGCCTGCGGCGCCAGGTGCGCCTTGCGAATTCCACTGAGCGGCAGCGTCCAGCGCTTGCCGTCCACTTCCACCTCGACCGTCTCCGCGCCGGCGGCCGTGAGGGCGCCCTTGAAGCGCCGCCGGCCCCCGAACGCCTGCACCGTCTCGACGGACACCGTCCCGCCCACGTACCGGGCGAAGTGCTCCGCCGTGCGCAGCGGCCGCTCGAGCCCCGGCGAGGACACCTCGAGCGTGTAGTGCCCGGGGATCGGGTCCTCGGCGTCGAGCACCTCGCTGACCGTGCGGCTCACCCGCTCGCAGTCGTCGAGCGTGATGCCCGCCTCGGCGTCGATGTACAGGCGCAGGAGGCCGCTGCCGCGACCCGGCGAGTACTCGAGCTCCCAGAGCTCGTATCCCAGCCCCTCGACCAGCGGCGCGAGCCGCGTCTCCAAGGTGTCCCTGAGCATCGTCGCGTCCTTCCGCTGCGCAGAAACAAAAAATGGGCCGGCGGCCCATTCGTTTCTGCGCGACCGCCTGGGCCCGCAGGCCAACCGGTCCCGCAAATGAAAAATCCCCGCTCGGGGGATTTCTCTTGCGAATCTCCCGCCGCACCTGGCGGCCCCGTTCGACGGCGCCGCCCTGCCCGGCCGGGAACCCGGCGGATCAACGACTTACCGCTGACCCTCGGCTTCCCGAGCCGCGGATTCTATAGGAAGGGTCGGAGTCCTGCTAGTCTGTCGGCCTTTTGCATACCGCGAGCAGGACCAGGGGGAAAACGCGGATGAACCTGACCGCCGTCGAATTCCGTCGTGGTTGGCCCGTGCTCGTGGCTGCGGCGCTCGGCACCGCCTTCGGCGCGTCCCCGATCCCGTTCAACTCGGCCGGGCCGTTCACCAAGCCGCTGGCCGAGGAATTCGGCTGGGGGCGCGGCGACATCCAGCTCGCCCTGTTCTGGTTCACGGCGGCCGTCGTGCTCACGGTGCCCTTCATCGGCGGCCTCGCCGATCGCATCGGCGTGCGCAAGGTCGCGATCGGCACGCTGGCGCTGTTCGGAATCACCTTCGCAGCGCTCGCCTTCACGCCCGCCTCCCTGTTCGCCTTCTACCTGCTGTGGGTACTCATGGGCGCGCTCGGCGGCGGCTCGACGCCCGTCACCTGGACGCGTGCGGTGAACTCGTGGTTCGTGCACAACCGCGGCCTCGCCCTCGCGCTCACATTGATGGGCACCGGCGTCACCGCGGCGTTCCTGCCGAGCTTCGCTACCTGGCTGATCGAGCACCATGGCTGGCGCAAGGCGTTCATCGGCATCTCGTTGCTGCCGCTCGCCGTCGCCCTGCCGGTGGTCATCTGGCTGTTCCGCGAACCGGAGGCGAAGGATGCGCACGACCTCATCGCGCCGCCGAGCCGGGTGGGCGTCACCGTCGGGCAGGCCCTGCGCGACTACCGGTTCTGGGTGATCGCGGTGTCGATCCTGTTCGTCGCGATCGGCGTGGGCGGCTCGATCACGAATTTCCAGCCCCTGCTGATGGACCGCGGCTTCCAGCCGCAGGAAGCCGCGAAAGTCGCCGGCGTGATCGGCGTGAGCGTGATCGTCGGCCGGCTGCTCGCCGGCTTCCTCATCGACCGGTTCTGGGCCCCGCTCGTGACGCTGCCGATGCTTGCGCTGCCCGCGCTGGCCTGCTTCCTGCTCGCGCAGCCGGAAGTGCCGGCGTTTGCGGCGATCCTGTCGGCCATGCTGATCGGGCTCGCGGCCGGCGCCGAGACCGACCTGGTCGCCTATCTCACGGCGCGCTATTTCGGCCTCGCCAATTACGGTCGGCTGTACGGGCTGCAGTATTCGGTGTTCGGCTTCGCCTCCGGCATCTCGCCGTTCCTGTTCGGCAAGGTGTTCGACGTCACGGGCTCGTACCAGCCGATCCTGTACGTCGCGGCGGTGCTGTTCGTGCTGGGCGCCGTGGCGCTGCTCACCCTCGGGCGCTATCCGAAATTCGAGGAAGCGGCGGCGGGCTGAGCCGCGCTCAACTCCGTTCGAGCACGCGCACGATGGCGTCGGCCACGCGGTCGACGTTGGTGTCGCTGACACCCGCGAGATTGATGCGGCCGTCCGGCGGCATGTACACGTGCTCTTCGTTGCAGAGCGCGCCGATCGCCGCCGGCGCGAGGCCGAGCAGCGAGAACATGCCCTTCTGGCGCGTGAGCCACGAGAAATCGAGGTCGGGCCGGCGCGCACCGAGCCGCCCTGCCAGTAGCGAACGCAGTTGCTTCATGCGCGCCACCATCGCCGCCACTTCGTCGGCCCACGCCCGGTAGAGGGTCGCATCGGACAGCACGCGCGCCGCGATGGCCGCGCCGTGATCGGGCGGCATCGAATACATGCGCCGCCCGATGCGGGCCTGGTGCGTGGCGATCGCGCGCGCCGTGGCCGCATTCTCGGCCACGACCGCAAACGCCCCGGCGCGCTCGCGGTACAGGCCGAAGTTCTTCGAGCACGAAATGGCGAGCAGCAGTGTCGGCAAGCGACGCGCGAGCAAGCGCAGGCCCGCGGCGTCCGTGTCGAGGTCGTCGCCGAAGCCCTGGTAGGCGAGGTCGACGAACGGCACGAGGCCACGCCGCTCGAGCACGTCGGCCACCGCATCCCATTGTGCGGGCACGAGGTCGACGCCGGTGGGGTTGTGGCAGCAACCATGCAGCAGCACCACGGCCCCGGGCGGAAGGCGCTCGAGGTGCCCGAGCATCTGGTCGAACGCCACGCTGCGCGTGCTGGGCTCGTAATACGGGTAGCGCTGCAGCGCGATCCCTGAGTTGCCCAGCAGCGGCTCGTGGTTGGCCCAGGTCGGGTCGCTCACGTGCACCACGGCGTCCGGCGCCGCGGCGTGCAGCAACTCGGCGCCCATGCGTAGCGCGCCGCAGCCACCGACGGTCTGGATGGCGGCAATGCGTTCCTTCAGCTGCGGAGCCAGCGGTCCGAGCGCGAGCGCGAGGATGCGCTCGTTGAATTCGAGGTTGCCGGCCGGACCGACGTAAACCTTGGTGGTCTGCTCCGAGAGCACCGCCTGCTCGGCCGCTCGAACCGCACCGGGCACCGGGGTGTTGCCGTACTCGTCGCGGTATACACCCACACCGAGGTCCACCTTGTCCGGGTCCGTGTCGCGGCGGAACGCCGCCGTCACGCCGAGGATCGGGTCGGGAGGGAGAATCTCGAGATTGCCGAACATGTCGCTTGCGTCACCCGCGCGTCGCGCAGGCATCAGCGGGCCGGCACGACTTTCTGGTCGATTGCCCCGAAAATGCTCCTGCCTTCGCGGTCGAACATCTCGATGCGCACGCGGTCCCCGAAGCTCAGGAACGGCGTCGTCGCCCGGCCGTGCTCGACCTGCTCCAGCATGCGGCGCTCGGCGAGGCACGAGGAGCCGCGGGAGCGATCATAGTTCGAAACGGTCCCGGAACCCACGACCGCGCCGGCGCCGAGGCGACGCGTGCGGGTGACGTGCTCGATCAGGCGCGGGAAATCGAAGGTCATGTCCACGCCCGCCTCCGGGCGCCCGAACAGCTGCCCGTTGATGTGCGAGACGAGCGGCAGCAACACCTTGCCGCCGTCCCACGCGTCGCCGAGTTCGTCGGGCGTGACGGCCACCGGTGAGAACGACGTGGCCGGCTTCGACTGGTAGAAGCCGAATCCCTTGGCCAGTTCGCCCGGAATCAGGTTGCGCAGCGACCAGTCGTTCACGAGCATGACGAGCTTGATGTGGCCGCGGGCATCGGCAGCGGCAGTCCCCATCGGCACGTCGTCCGTGATCACCGCCACCTCGGCCTCGAGGTCGATGCCGAACTCCTCGCTCGGCACCGGCACATCGGCCGTGGGAGGCAGAAAGTCGTCCGAGCCACCCTGGTAGACCAGCGGATCGGTCCAGAAGCTCGGCGGCATCTCGGCGCCGCGAGCCTTGCGCACCAGTTCGACGTGATTGACATACGCCGAGCCGTCCACCCAGTGGTGCGCCCGCGGCAGGGGCGCCAGCACCTGGGTCGCCTGGAACGGGAAGCTGCCGGGGGCCCGGCCGTCCTCGAGGTCGAGCGCCATCTGCTCGAGGCGCGGCAACACTCGCGCCCAGTCGTCGAGCGCCGCCTGCAGGTTGGGCACGACATGGGGCACCGCCACGGCCCGCGTGAGATCACGGCTGACGACGAGCAGCTGGCCGTCACGGGAGCCGTTGCGGAGTGATGCGAGTTTCACGGCTTGCCCTTCCAGCTGTCGACATAGCCGGTCCACTCGACTGCCGCCGCTCCAGCACCGGGATCGAGCGCGTCGCGCGTGTCGATCATCACCGCGTACTCGTCCGTGGCGGGCTTGGTCTGCTGGAACATGCGGGTGAGCGCCTTCGGG
>JAGVUU010000124.1 GCA_019136105.1 Gammaproteobacteria bacterium | reverse complement strand
CAGATGGGCTTCACGATCGAGCCCGACCTCAACACCGAGAACTCGCGCCGCAAGTGGCTGGAGTGGAAGCGGCGCGTCGATCCCGGGCACTACCTCGATCCGTCGAAGCGCGCGCGGGCAAGCCTCGAGGCGGGGCTGTCGATGGTGCGCGAAGGACTCATCGACCCTGATCATTTCTACGGAACGATCAACTGCAACGGGGTGAACGCCCGGGGTGAGGTCTGCGGCGTGACGACAACCAGCGGCCTCGCGTGGAAGATCCCCGGGCGCGTGGGGGATTCACCGATCCTCGGTGCGGGCCTGTACGTGGACGGGGAGGCGGGCGCGGCGGGCTCCACCGGGCGCGGCGAGGCGAACCTCTTCAACCTGTCGTCGTTCCTGATCGTGGACCGCATGCGTGCGGGCAAGAGCCCGCTCGACGCCGGCCTGGAAGCGCTGCGCCGCATCCGCGACAACACCGTGGAGCCGCGCCTGCTCGACGACGAGGGCCGGCCCAACTTCAACGTGAACTTCTACATCGTCAACGCGCGCGGCGAGTTCGCCGGCGTGTCGCTCAAGCCGAACAAGTTCGCGGTGTGCACCGAGAACGGCCCCGAGATCCGGGACACGGCGCCTCTGTTTGCCTGAGCATCCGGCCGCGACGCCCGTGGGGAGCGCACGGGCATCGCGGCAGCCGGGGTCGTCAGCCGCCCTTGCGGCTGCGAGTCTTGTTGCCAGTGCCGACGGGCTCGTGGGCCGGGTCTTCGGTGCGCGTGCGTGTGCGCTTCTGCAGCTTGACCTGGTCCTGGGTCTGCGTGGCCGTCTGTGCGTGCTCGCGGGTCCGGTCACGCTGCTGCACGGCGGTCGCCGGGGCATTGGCGCCGGCGTGACCGTTGCGTGCGCCGCCCGCCATCACCATGGCCGGCATTGCGACCAGGGCGCCGACGAGCACGACGCTGGCGATCCTGTTGAGTGCGCTCATTGATTCTCTCCTCGCTCGGGCCGGCGGGATGCCAGCGCCTGGAGAAGATGCTGAACGCCGTCTGTAACCGCCCGTTGGTCGCGCGGTATCGATGCGTAACGGTTTGTATCGCGAGCGGGCCACCGGCTCACCGATTGATTTCGCCGTGACCGGCCGTCCAACAAGCCATGGGGGGATTCTTCCGCCACTGGCCGCTGCCGGCTCTCGTTCTACTTGGGTGGACGGGGACGGCCGTGACGGCCTTCGCGTCCGGATGCGAGGCCCCCGACGACGTCGCCCCGCCGGACCTCCCGGCCCCGGAGCAACTCGCGGCTGAGGGGACCAAGGTTGGGGACGTCGTCGTCCAGGTCGAGGACATCTTCGATCCTTCCAAGCCGGAGGAGAGCGCGGCGCTGTATCGCTGGGCCAACGACCTGCACCTCGCGACCCGGGAGGACGCCATCCGCTCGCAGCTCCTGTTCCACGAGTCCGAGGACTATTCCGTGCAGAAAGTTGCGGAGACCGAACGCCTCCTGCGGGGGCGGCGCTACCTGTACGACGCCTGGGTCGAGCCCACCTGCTACCACGCCGCGGAGAAGACCGTCGACGTGCGCGTCCGAGTCCGCGACGTCTGGAGCCTCAATCCCGGGATCAACTTCAGCAGGTCTGGCGGCACCAATCGCGGCGGCTTCGAGCTGCAGGACGAGGACTTCCTCGGGCGTGGCGAGCTCGTCTCGCTGTCCTGGGGGCGCAGCGTCGATCGCGATTCGCTGATGTTCGTCTACGACGATCCGCAGCTGCTCGGCAGCTGGTGGCGCGGCCGCCTGGCGTACTCCGACAACAGCGACGGGAGTTTCGGCGCCCTCGCCATCGGGCGGCCGTTCTACTCGCTGGACACGCGCTGGAGCGCGGGCCTCGAGATTGCGGGCGGCGACCGCGTGGACTCCCGCTACCAGCTCGGCAAGATGCTCGACGCCTACGCCGAGAACGTCGAGCACGTCGACCTGCATTTCGGCCGCTCGCGCGGCCTGCATGACGGCTGGGCGCGCCGCTGGATCGGCGGCCTGCGCTACGACCGCAGCACGTTCAGCGAGACGGCCGACGACCCGCTGGCGGCACCGTTGCCGCAGGACCGCACGCTCGCCTATCCGTGGCTGGGGCTCGAGTGGATCGAGGACGACTTCGTCACCTCGCACAACCAGGACCAGCTGGCGCGCACGGAGGACCTGCAGTTCGGCCGCTCGGTGCGCGCCGAGCTCGGCATGGCGTCACCGGCCTTCGGTGCCGACCGCTCGGCCGCGGTCTTCTCGCTCACCGGCAACGACGGCCGGCGCTTCGGCGACTCCCGTTCGCTGTTCGTGAGCGGCGGCCTCGGGGG
>JAGVUU010000285.1 GCA_019136105.1 Gammaproteobacteria bacterium | reverse complement strand
GAAGCGCTCCTTCCACAGCCTGGGCGTGAGCTGTGCGACGTCGGCGGCCGGGTGCTGGCCGACGCGCTGGAGCACATCGACGAGATAGTCGTACGGATCGACCTCGTGCAGCCGACAGGTCGCAATCAGGCTCTGGACGACGCCGACATGCTGGGCGCCGAGCTCGGTCCAGCTGAACATCCAATTTTTTCGACCCAACGGAATTGGCCGTAGCGCCCGTTCGAGATGGTTGGTATCGATCGGCACATCCGGGTCGGCCAGGAACACTTCCAGTGCCGCCCGTCGCTTGTGCGCGTAGATCAGCGCCTTGGTCAGCGGGTTGCTCGGCAGCAGCCCTTGCGCGTCCAGGCGTTCCTGTACCCACGTGAAGAAGGCCGCCACGATCGGCCGCGCGTGATCGAGCCGGTACTCGCGCTTGGCCTCGCCCTTGAGCTTGTCGTCGCGGATCTTCGCTTCGACCGCGTAGAGCGCTCCGATGAACGCGATCGCCTTGGCCGCCAGCTCGGGCTCGGCCGCTTCGGCGTTGATGAATTCGCGCCGGCAGTGCGTCCAGCACTGCGCGTGCGTGAGCCCGGTCTTGCTCGCGTAGCTCTCGTAGGCGCCATAGCCGTCCGAGAGCAGGACACTGCCTTCGGCCGGCTCGAGCCCGAGCACCTTCTCGACATTGCTGTGCGCGCGGCTCTCGAAGAACGGGAAGCAGATCTCGTGCAGCTCGCCATACACCGGCCAGAAGTAGCAGCCCTTCATCTTGCCCGGGCCGGCACGGCCGGCCTTGATCGGGGTCTCGTCCATGGCCTTGACGCGGCTGGCGCGGATCGATGCGAGCTGCGCCTCGTAGATCGGCACGAGCAGCGCGGCGGCCTGTGCGGCCAGTTGCGTGAGCCAGGCGCGGCTGACCGTGATCCCCGCATCGGCCAGGCGCTGATGCTGGCGGTACAGCGGCAGGTGCCAGGCGAACTTGTCGAGCAGCAGCCCGACCAGGAAACTCACGTCGGCGCGGCTGCCCTCGATCACGCCGGCGGGTGCCGCCGGGCAGTGGATCGTCTGCGTGTCGCGGCGCTTGATGACCGGGCGCACGTACTTGAGGATCACGTAGCTGCCCGGGCGCTGCGCCAGGCGATGGCTGAGCTTCTCGCCGATCACCTCGAACTGGTCAGCGGTGAGTCCCTCGGTCTCGGGGTTGGCGAGCGTGATGGTCTCGACCGGGACGCGCGTCTCGTCGAAGAACAGCGCCGATTCGTCCTTGTCCTGGGCGTAGTCGGTGCGCGACGCACGGCGGGTGTGTCCCGCCACGGTCTTGCCGGGGGTGTCAGGCTGCGATTCGGGGATCGGTAGCTCGCCGAGATACATCTGCGCCGGGTCCGGTGTCACCAGGCGCTTCTCGCTCTTCTGACCGAAGAGCTGGCGGCGGAACCACTCGAGCTGATGCTTCACCGCCTGGAATTCGAGTTGCAAGGCATCGAGTTGGCGGACGGTGGCCGCATTCGTCTGCGCCAGTTCGACGATCTGCTCGGGCGCCCACTGGGCGGCCTCGGCAAGGGTCGGAACGGGGGCGGAGTGCGGCGCGGGCATGACGCATATTTTACCGTATAACCCAGCATTCATGCGGGTTGCACGGCGTTTGCGGGCAGTCGGAAACGGCGCTTGGTGCGTGCCGGTTCGATGCCTTCGAGCAGCAGCTTGAGCCCGGTCCAGTCCATCTGGCGCGTGCGAACCTGCGCCCAGTTCGACACGAAGCGTCCCTGTTCGAGGCGCTTGGCCCACACACAGAATCCGGTGCGATCCCAGTACAGCACCTTCATCTGCGTGCCGCGCCGGTTGATGAATACGAACAGCTCGCCCGACAGCGGATCGCAGCCGAGCGCCTGGCGGGTGAGCGCGTACAGGCCATCGAAGGATTTGCGCATGTCGACCGGGCGGCCATAAACATGAACCCGGACCGCGCCTTCGGGGAAGAACATCAGCCGCGCGACAGCTGAAGGATCACGCCCTCGCCCAGATCGAGTCGGAGCTCGAGGCGACCCGTGCCGCCGAGTTTGAGCGTGCCGGCGTCGACGAAGCCGATCCGCTCCATCGCCGGCGCGGCGGACTGCGTACTGAGCTCGCCCAGCAGGCTACGCCAGCGCCGGAACGTCGACTCGCTGAGCCCCTCACGGGCGCAGAACGGCTCGACCCCCAGCCCACTCTCGGCAAACCGCGCGATGACTGCTTGCCATTCCTGACGGCTACGCCGCCGCCACTTGTTGTTGGTCGCTGTCGCCCTGGTCACTGCCGGCTCCTCCCTGATGAATGTGGGAGGGATTGTTCCGCGTGGGCGCGGGCGGGCAAAGAACGCC
>JAGVUU010000275.1 GCA_019136105.1 Gammaproteobacteria bacterium | reverse complement strand
CGGCCCGCTACGTCGGCATCGTCAGGAACGCAGCGCACCGTCGCGGCCGCGCGGGAGGCTTGGGGCAGGCTCACTGTGTGAGCCCGGTTACAAGCCCACCCACGCGACGACACTAAAAAATGCGTGGTTACAAATGGTTACAACGTGGCCGGAACACATTGATTTGCAAGGGTAACCCGCACACACGATGTAGCCGTTGGGCCCCGGCCCGGGGCCCGCGGGAAGCAGCGAAGGGTTCAGCCGCGCGAGCTCGAGGCGTTCAGGGCTTCGGCGAGGTCGGTTTCGGCGATGCCACCCCTCAGCACGTACGTGTCGAACCCGCGCTCGCCGAGGATGTAGGCGGCGGCCGAACTGCGCCGGCCGTTGTCGCAACACACCACGTATGGCACCGACGGGTCGAGCGTCTTCAGCTTGAGGCGCACGAAATAGAGCGGCACGTTGATCGCGTGCTCGAAGTGGCAGTGCTCGAACTCGCTCGGCAGGCGCACGTCGAGCCAGCGGCCGCCCCCGGCGATCATGCCCTTGGCGTCTTCGTAGCCGACCCAGTGCAGCATCGGCTCGTTGAGCAGGGTGTTGAAGTCGTCCTTGCCGAGGCGCATGAGCACGCCGTCGGTGGTCATCGTGACGGTGGCGTTGCGGCGCGCGCCGGAGATCAGCGATTCCTCGCCGAACGTGTCGCCCATGCCGAGCTCGGCGAGCTTGATGCCGTCGCGGTTGAGCGGCGTCTCGCGCGTCACGAGGCAGCGGCCGGAGACGATGGCGTAGAAGTAGTCCCCCTCGTCGCCCTGCCGGATCACCACGTCGCCGGCGGACAGATTGACCCGCTGCATGCGGATGAACACCGCCTGCAGGTTGGCCGGCGGGACCTTGTGGAACGCGCGGCTCTGCAGCAGCAGCGTCATCCAGTCGTCGCCCGCGGCGCCGCCCGCCTGCAGTTCGCCCACCTCGTAGGTGCCGGTCTGGTCCCAGGTGAGCAGCACGTCGAGCAGGTCGCTGTCGATCGAGACGTACTCGATGTGGTCCGAGGCAACGCGCGCCGTGCAGCGCCGCGGCAGCACGGGGGCGAGCGGGTGCTTGGCATCGGGGGTGCCGCCCTTGACCGTGCCCACGATGTGGCCCTCGCTCAGCAGGTCGACCGTGCCGGAGACGAGGTAGTACGTGCGCTTGTCGGTATCGCCTTCCTTGAAGAGGGTGCGGCCCTGGCCGAGGTCGCGCAGCGTGGTCTTGCGGGCCAGCGCGCGCAGGTTTTCGCTCTTCAGGCCGTCGAGCGGCGAGAAGGTGCGCAACAGGGTCAGTTCGACAGGTGCAGGCTCGGTCATTGCGTCCGTGGGCCGTTGACGGGGTCCAGCCCGCCAGGCTCTTGGTCAAAGTCGCCGGATGTTAGCACAGGGTATCGGCGGCTGGCGGAATCAGGCGGCCGCGCGGCGTGCGCTGGTCACGTGGAAGTCGCAGACGAGCGGACGGTGGTCGGAAAAGGTGACCTCGGGCACTGCGAACGATTCGACCTCGATGCCGCGGGTGTGCAGGATGAAGTCGAGTTCCATGCGCGGGCGCTTCGCGGGGTAGGAGGGCAGGCGGTCGCGGTTCGCGCTCTTCAAGCCGGCCGCTTCCATGAACAGCGCCATCTCGTGCTCGCCCCAGAACGTGTTGAAGTCGCCCGCCACGATCACCGGCTTGGGGGAGCGCTTCACCAGCTCGAACAGGTGGCGCAGCTGCGCGTGACGGTGACGGAACTTGAGCGACAGGTGCACGAGGAACACGCACAGGTCGTCGAGCTCGAGTTCGATGATGAGGCGCTTGATGCCCGTGTCGAAGTAGTGGAAGCGTTCGCCCTCGACGCGCGGCGCCGCGAGGAACGCGTTGGCCTGCTTGTTGACGATCGGCACCAGCGTGTTGAGCGAGTCCGTGCCGTATTTGCACTGGTAGGTGGAGTAGTGGCCGAGAGCGTCGGCGATCACCTCGGCCTGGTTGACCCGCCCGGTGCGGAACGAGCCGGTGTCGACCTCGACGAGGCCCACGATGTCGGGGTCGGCCGACTTGATGAACCGGGTGATGCCTTCGAGCACGCGTGGATTGCTGCGCAGGTAGCCGGCCCCCGGCACGGGCAGGTGGAACGCCGCCCCGGTGCCCGTGGCGTAGCGGATGTTGTAGAGCAGGAAGCGCATTCGGCCTCGATTCTATCTACACTAGGCTACGATCGTCCCGGGGATAGCCGGCAGACGGAGGACCCGTGAGCAGCGTAACGCAGAAGAACCCGATCCGCTTGTTCGTCTGCCACCTGTGGCAGGAGGATGACGACTACCACCGCATCTTCGAGTACCTCGAGAGCGCGTCGAATTTTTTCTACCGGAACACC
>JAGVUU010000102.1 GCA_019136105.1 Gammaproteobacteria bacterium | reverse complement strand
CCACAGTGCCGTCAGGCGTGGCCCGCGTCGCTGCTCAGGTGCAGCAGGTTCACGCCGAGCAGCTGGCAGGCGGCCTCCCAGCGGTCGTCGAGTGCCGTCTCGAACACGATGCGGCCCTCGGCCGGCACCGTGAGCCACGCGTTCTGGGCCACTTCGGCCTCGAGCTGGCCAGCGTCCCAACCTGCGTAGCCGAGCGCCATCAGCGCCTCCGGCGGGCCTTCGCGGCAACGTCGAGTCCCACAGTGGTCCCGGCGTGTGCAGCACGAAGCCGCGGTCGGTCTGCACCGGTCCGCCCGCGAGCACCGGCTCGGCCGTCACCCGGGAATTCGCCGCGTCGAGGCCGAGTTGCTTGAACACGTCGCCGAAAGTCATCGGCAGCGGCCGGTTGATGACGATGCCGAGCGCGCCTTGCGTGTTGTGCTCGCAGACCAGCGTCACCGACTGCGCGAAGTTCGGGTCAGCCATGCCGGGCATGGCGATCAGGAACTGGTTGGTCAGGAACGTTGCGGCCATGGCCGGAGTATCGGGCCTTCAGGGCTGCGGGGCCAGCACCGAGCCGTCGCCGAGCCGGCCCTTGAGGAACTGCCACTCGTAGGCGAAGCGCAGCATCGGATAGCGCTCGCGCATGGCGGGCGGGAACGGGTCGAACGGGGAGGCGAGCCGCACGATGTCCACGGCCGCGGCGTCCAGTTCGCGGTGACCGCTCGAGCGCCGCACCAGCACCTGCTCGAGCCGGCCGTCGGCACGGATCGCGACCTCGAGCACAGGGTTGCCCGACAGCGCGCGGCGGCGAGCCTCGTTCGGGAAGTTGAGGGTGCCCACCTGCTCGATGCGCCGCTTCCAGCCGTCGAGGTAAGCGGCGATCGCTGATTCGCGCGTGTCGGCCAGCAGCCGGTCGTCGGGAGCCGGGTCGCCGCGCAGGCGCAGCGCCTCGTCGGCGGCGCTGGCGTTCACCCCGACCGTCGGCAGCGGCCGCGACTCGATCGGTACGGCCTCGGGTTCCGACTGCTCGATTTCCTCGCCAGCCTGGACGCGGCGGCCGTGGGCCGCGTCGCTCAACAGCACTCGCGATCCGCCCTGCCTGCTCGACGCGGACGGGGCCGTGAAGGACTCGCCGCCGGTTTCGCCAGAGTGCTCGAGCAGGCGCGCCGAGGCCTCCGGCAACGACGTGCGCAGCCGCTCCCGGGTGGTGCCGGAGCCGCGCTGATCGCGGCCGGCGATGTAGCTCGCCTCGGGGTTCGGTTCGTCGGGCTCCGCGTCGGGCACCAGCAGCACCTCGAGCGTCGGGAGCGGGCGGTCGTCGCTCGTGGGCGCGGTGAACCTGAGGCCCAGGATCAGGAGACCGTGGAACAGCGCAGCGACGAACACCGCCGTGGCGAGGCGGTCTTCGGGACGGCTGTCCTTGAGGCGCAGCTCCATCGGTCAGGCGCCCCGCCGCCTCGCAATGGCGCCCATCAGCTGGTCTGCAATGTCGATGCCGAACTGCTTGCCGAGCTCCCGCACGCCCGTCGGGCTCGTCACGTTGATCTCGGTGACGAAACCGCCGATCACGTCGAGGCCGACGAACAGCATGCCGCGCTCACGCAGGGCGGGCCCGATCCGGTCCGCGAGCCAGCGGTCGCGGTCGTTCAGCGGACGGCCCACCCCCTTCGCGCCGGCCGCCAGGTTACCGCGGTTGTCGGCGGCGGACGGGATGCGCGCCAGCGCATAGGGCACGGGCTCGCCGTCCACCAGGATCACGCGCGAGTCGCCGGTGGTGACGATGTCCGGGATGTAGCGCTGCACGATGGCGTAGCGCGTGCCGTACTCGGTGAGTGTCTCGAACACCACGCTGGCGTTCTTGTCGCCGGCGTCGAGCACGAAGATCGAGCGGCCACCCATGCCGTAGAGGGGCTTGCAGACCGCGCGGCCGTGCTCGCGCAGGAACGCGTGCATGTCGGCCATGTCGCGCGTGATCAGCGTCGGCGCGCAGCACTCCGGGAACCAGGCCGTATAGACCTTTTCGTTCATGTCGCGCAGCCCCTGCGGCCGGTTCACGACCAGGGCGCCGGCGGCCTCGGCACGCTCGAGGATGTAGGTGGAGTAGATGTATTCGGTGTCGAACGGCGGGTCCTTGCGCATCAGGATCGCGTCGAACTCGCCGAGCGGGCGGGCGGCGGGCTCGCCGCGGGTGAACCAGTCGTCGAGGTCGTCCCGAACCTCGACCGGGTGCGCGCGGCCCCAGGCGGCGCCGTCGCGCAGCCACAGGTGGCGCAACTCGAGGTAAGACAGCGTCCAGCCGCGACGCTGCGCCGCCAGCATCATCGCCAGCGTGGTGTCCTTCGCGGGCTTGATGTCCTCGATCGGGTCCATCACCACGGCCACGTTCAATCGCTTGTCGGACATCTTCGGCTCCACGGTTGGCACGCGGCCAGCGCCGCGCCTGTGACACCCGTCATGGTATCGAAAGCGGCCAATGGCAGGCCCCCCACCAATATGTTAAAACCCCCTCGCGAGCACTGCCTCGCCATTTAGCGTCGTGCTCGCGACGCTCATTCCCATCGGGAGTTGCTTAGGGATGGACAACACAGCAGCCAGCAACAGCCGGCCCCGGCTGGCGGGCCTCAAGGTGCTGGTGATCGACGACAGCAAGACCATCCGCCGCACGGCGGAGACGCTGCTCGCCCGGGAGGGCTGCGAGGTCTTCACCGCCGTGGACGGCTTCGACGCGCTGTCGAAGATCGCCGACCACCAGCCGGACATCGTGTTCGTGGACATCATGATGCCGCGGCTCGACGGCTACCAGACCTGCTCGCTGATCAAGCACAACAAGGTGTTCCGCACGATCCCGGTGATCATGCTGTCGTCCAAGGACGGCCTGTTCGACCGCGCGCGCGGCCGCATCGTCGGCTCCGAGCACTACCTCACGAAGCCGTTCACGCGCGAAGAGCTCCTGAGCGCCATCGAAACCCACGTCCATCGCTGACCGCCGCACCGGAGGATCCCACCCGTGGCACTCGTACTGATCGTGGACGACTCGCCGACCGACGTGCACGTCATGCAGAAGGCCCTCGAGCAGAATGGCTTCCGGACCGCGTCGGCCGCCGACGGGAGCGAGGCCATCCGCAAGGCCCGCGAGTTGCACCCCGACCTGATCCTGATGGACATCGTCATGCCCGGCCTGAACGGGTTCCAGGCCACGCGGCAGCTCGCCAGCGACCCCGAGACGCGCTCGATCCCGGTGATCATGGTCACCTCCAAGTCGCAGGAGTCGGACCGCGTCTGGGGCCTGCGCCAGGGGGCGGTCGATTACCTGGTGAAGCCGGTCGCATCCGACCAGCTCGTACGCAAGGCGCAGGCCGCGCTTGCAGGCTGAGATGACGGGGGAAGTCGAACTGCGGTCGCTGCGTGGCCGTCCGTGGGACCTGCTGCGCGAATTCGACCGGCGCGCCCGGGGGGCGGCCCAGGGCAAGCCGGACGCCGCCGTCTCCGGCAGCGAGTGGGTGGGCATCGCCTTCCGGCTCGGCGGCGAGGCGTTCCTCCTCGCCCGCGAGGAGACCCGCGAGGTGATGAGTTACCCCGCGACGGTGACGCGGGTGCCCGGTGCCAAGGGCTGGGTGCGCGGACTGTCGAACCTGCGTGGCCAGCTGCTGCCGGTCATCGACCTGCGGGCGTTCCTCGGCTCTGGGTCCACCACGGTCACTCGGGCAACGCGCGTGCTCGTCGCCAACCACCGCGAGATTCCCGCGGGCCTGCTGGTGGACGAGGTGATGGGGTTCCGCCGCTTCTACGAGAGCGAATTCTCGGCCGACCTGCCGCCGACGCTGCTGCGCTGCGAGCGCTACCTCGCCGGCGCCTTCAAGCGCGGCGCCGAGGTGTGGCCGGTGTTCAGCGTGCGCACGCTGCTCGAGAGCCAGTCATTCCTGCAGGCCGCCGCCTCCTGATGGTGCGGGCCGCCAGACCGAACGGAAGCAAAACATGACCAATCGATTCGACGCCGCCCGGTTGCAGCCCCTGCTGATCGTGATCGCGTTCGTCGCGACCGTGATCGCGGCCCTCGTGCTGCTGCTGGCCGGCCGCGGCGCCGGGCAGCAGGCCGAGGCCCGCGAGCGGGCCGCCACGCTCGCCGCGCTCGCGCAGAACATCCCGTTGCAGGCGGGCGCCGCAGCGCGTGGCTCTGCGCCTGCCTTCGACGCGCTCGCCGAATCGCGCGCGCGGCTCGAGCAGGCCGTCAGGGACCCGGGCGCCGGCGATTTCGGGACGGCAGCCGGCTGGGCTGTGTTGCTCGAGCAGTCGCAGGCCGTGCTCGACGGCCGCACAGCGGCCCTCGACGCGCAGCGCGCCTCGGCCGCGGTTCGCGAGATCACGCCGCAGCTGGTCGCGGCGGCGGCTGGCGTCGCCAAGGCCGTCGGCGCAGGCCAGGCCGATCCGCTCGTGCTGAACCTCGAGCGCTTCGAGGTGCGCGCGCAAGCCGTCGAGCAGGATGTCGCGGCACTGGCCGACGGCACGGTGCCGGTCGAAGCGGCCTCCCGCCGCCTCTCGGACAACGTCGGCTACCTCGGGCAAGTGGTCGCAGGCCTGAACGGCGAAGCGACCACGCTGGGCATCGCGGCAGCCCCGGCTGCTGCTGCCGAAGCGCTGCAGACGCTCAAGGCTGTGTATCGCGGCCATCACGACCAGGTGCGTGGCGCACTCGCGCTGGGCGACCAGCTGGAGCAGATGCAGGCCGCGCGCAATGCGCTCGCCGAGAGCGGCGCGTCGCTGTACGCGAGCGTGCGGGCCGCCGAGCAGCGCCTGGTGTCGGGCCCGTCCGCCTGGCTGGCGAACCCGTGGTTGCCGCTCGTGTTCGTCGTCATCGCGGCGCTGGCGCTCGGGCTGGCGGCGTTCCTGCACCGGTCGCTCGCCTCGTTGCGAGCAGCCGCCGAGCAGCAGGCGCGGCAGAATGAACGCAACCAGCAGGCGATCCTGCGCCTGCTCGACGAGCTGTCGAGCCTCGCCGACGGTGACCTGACCGTGCAGGCGACGGTCACCGAGGACATCACCGGTGCCATCGCCGATTCGATCAACTACGCGATCGAGGCGCTGCGCGAGCTGGTGACGACGATCAACGATTCGGCGATCAAGCTCGACGCCGCCACCCGCCAGACGCAGGCACTGTCCACGCACCTCGCCAAGGCATCGGGCGCACAATCGAAGCAGATCGCCTCGGCCTCCGAGTCGATCGCGGCCATGGCGGCCTCCACGGAGGAGGTGTCGGGCAACGCCGAGCGCTCGGCCGACGTGGCGCGCCACTCGGTGGACATCGCCCACAAGGGCGGCGACGCCGTGCGCCGCACCATCGACGGCATGAACGCCATCCGCGAGAACATCCAGGAGACCTCGAAGCGCATCAAGCGCCTCGGCGAGAGCTCGCAGGAGATCGGCAACATCGTCGAGCTGATCAACGACATCGCCGAGCAGACCAACATCCTCGCCCTCAACGCCTCGATCCAGGCATCGATGGCCGGCGAGGCCGGCCGCGGCTTCGCCGTGGTCGCCGACGAGGTGCAGCGCCTCGCCGAGCGCGCCGCCAACGCCACGAAGCAGATCGAGGTGCTGGTGCGGACCATCCAGGCGGACACCAACGAGGCCGTGGTCTCGATGGAGCGCACCACGACCGACGTCGTGGGCGGCGCGCTGCTTGCGGAGAACGCCGGCGCGGCGCTCGAGGAGATCGAGCAGGTGTCGAACCAGATCGCGAGCCTGGTGCAGAACATCTCGGCGAGCGCTCGCCAGCAGGCCTCATCGTCGCAGAACATCTCGCGCAACATGCAGGTGCTGCGCGAGATCAGCTCGCAGACCGCCGAGAGCACCACGGCGACGTCCACCTCGATCGGCAAGCTCGCCGAGCTGGCTGCGCAGCTGCGCAAGTCGGTGACCGGTTTCCGCCTGCCGGGCGGTTCGGGCAGCGTCACGGGCGAATACCCAGTCCTGCGGCCCGACGACGTCCCGGCGGCCGAGGCTGCGGACCGGCCCCGCCGCGTGAGCGGCCTCCCTGGATGAGTCGACGCGGGCCGCATCCGTGAGCACCCCAGCCACCCACGTCATCGTGCACGACGAGAGCAACGCTTCCCTGCAGCTGGTTTCGCGCGAAATCGCGAACGAGCTGAACGAAGCCCGCAGTGCACTCGAGGCCTTCGCCGAGAATCCCGCCGAGCGCGGCGCGTTGCATCGCTTCGCCGCGCACATCCACCTCGCGCGCGGCGCGCTGCGCCTTGCCGAGGTCTACGGCGGCGCACTGCTCGCCGAGGAGATGGAGCAGGTCGCACGCTACGTCGACACGCACTCGGGCGCCGGCCAGGCCGACGCCGACGGCCTCGATGCGCTGATGCGCGCGATGGAACAGTTGCCGTCCTACGTCGATCGCGTCGCGTCGGGCGGCCGCGACGTCCCGCTGGCGCTGCTGCCGCTGCTCAATGACCTGCGCGCGGTGCGCGGCGGGTCGCTCCTGTCCGAAGGCACGCTGCTGCTCCTCAACCTGCGCTCCGAGGAACCGGCGCGGCCGACGCCCGGCCAGTCGCTGTCCGCGGTCGAGCTGGGCCGGCGCTCGCGTCCGCGCTTCCAGCTCGCGTTGCTCGGCTGGATCCGCGGCGAGCAGGTCGAGCAGAACCTCGAGACGCTCGCCGAGATCGCGGCGCAGTTCGAGTCGCACGCGACGACGCAGCCGCTGTTCCAGCTGTGGTGGGTGGTGAGCGCGGTCGTCGAGGCGCTCCGTGACGGCGGCCTCGAAGGCAACGTGTCGCTCAAGCGGCTGCTCGGCCAGGTCGACCGCGAGATGCGGCGGCTGCACGAGGCCGGCGAGCAGGCGTACGCGGCGGCTCCGCCGGTCGAGCTGCTGAACAACCTGCTGTACTACGTCGCGCGGGCGCAGTCGGCCGGCCCGCGCATCACGAGCGTGCGCGAGTCGTTCCGGCTCGACGAGGTGCTGGCGACGAGCGGCCAGGCGGGCGAGTCGACCGAGACGCTCTCGGCGCCGAGCGTGCGCCTGATGAAGACGGTCGCGGCCGCGATCCGCGAGGACCTGACGCGCGTCAAGGACGTGCTGGACATCTTCGTGCGCAAGGGCGCTTCGCAGGTGGACGACCTGGTGCCGCAGCTCGAGATGCTGCGCAAGATCGCCGATACGCTCGGCGTGCTCGGGCTCGGGCAGTTGCGCGACCGGGTGCAGGGCGAGATCGAGACGCTCGCCGGCATCGTCGACCGACGCGTGCCGCCCGACGATGCTGCGCTGCTGTCGATCGCAGCCGCGCTGATCGAGGTCGAGGACAGCCTCGACGGACAGCTCGTGAAGCTGATCCTGCCGGAGGCGGAGCGGGCCCCGGCCGACGACAGCGAGCCGACCGACGAGGAGTTCCGGCAGGTGCAGGACGCAGTCCTGCGCGAATGCACGGTCAACATGGCGCGCATCAAGGAGGCCATCACGCAGGCCCTCGGCGCGCCAGCAGAGGCGCAGGGCCTCGACCAGGTGCCGCAGCTCGTGCGCGGCATCACGGCAGGCTTGCTGATGCTCGGCAAGCAGCGCGCAGTCGAAGTGATGGAGCAGCTCGGGCGCGCGCTTGGCAGCATCGTGCGCCCGGACGCCGGCACGCTCGCCGCGGCGCGCCTCGAGAAGCTCGCCGACGCGATCGTGTCGGTCGAGTACTACATGGAGATGTTGCAGGCCGGGCGCCCCGAGCCGTGGCGCATGCTCGACCACGCCGAGGAGAGCCTCGCGTCGCTCGAGCCCACCACGGCGGGCAAGATCGTCGCCCTGCGCCCGCGTGCCGAGTCCGCTGTACCCGCGGCGGAGGCTCTGGCGCCACCCACGCACGTGGCTCCCCCGGCTGCAGCCGAAGTGCCCTCCGCGCCGCCGGTCGAGGCAGTCGCTGTGCCGCCGCCGGCCGCTGCCGCACCACCGGTCCAGCCTGTCGCACCGGCCACCGAAGCGACGCTGCTCGACCCCGAGTTCGTGCAACTGTTCGCCGAAGAGGCGCGCGAGAACATCGCGCGCCTGCAGGGTCTCTTCCCGCAGTGGGAGCAGAACCCGCTCGACACCGACGCGCTGCGTGAAGTGCGCCGCGTGTTCCACACGCTCAAGGGCAGCGGCCGCATGGTCGGCGCGCGCCGGGTCAGCGAGTTCTCGTGGAGCATCGAGAGCCTGCTCAACCGCGTCATCAGCCAGACGCTTCCCCGTTCGCCCGACATCGTGGACGTCGTGCGCGAGGCGGTCACGGTGCTGCCGGGGCTGGTGGACGAGCTCGAGCAGGGCGTTGCACCCGCCCTGGAGATCGATTCGCTCATGTCGCGCGCGGATGCGTTGTCGGGCCGTGAGGCCCCCGCTGCACCGCCGGTCGTTGCACCGCCGGTCGAATCTGTTGCGCCCGTCGAGCCGATGACCGTGCCGACGGAACCCGAGCTGCCGCCGGCCGCCGAGGCGCCTCCCGAGGTCGAGGTCATCGCCGCCGAGGCGGAGCCCGCCCCCGCGATGGACCCGGTGCTGCAGGAGATCTTCCGCAAGGAGACTGCTGGGCACGTGGCGGTGGTTCGCAGCTTCATCGAGCGCTGCGGCCAGGCCGTCGCGCCCTACACGGTCACCGAGGCGCTTTACCGCGCCTGCCACACGCTGAGCGGCATCGCGAAGACCGCGGGTGCGCGCCAGGGCATCAAGGTCGCCGAGCCGATGGAGCACTATGTCCGCAAGCTCTACGACAACGGTCACGGACTGCCCGAGGAAGGGCTGGCCCTGTTGCGCGACACGGTGCGCAGCCTCGAGAACGTCGTCGAGCACGTCGACGAGGACACCGGTTTCTTCCCCGACCATGGCCGCCTGATCGCGGGCTGGCACGCGCTCGAGCGCGCGCTCGACGCCGAACTCGCGCAATTGACCGAAGCCGCCGAACGGACGGTGGCGACGCTGTGGCCCGCCGCAGAGGAAGAAGCACAGGCCGCGGAACAAGCGGTGCCAATCGTGGCGCCGGCCGAGGATCTCACCGAGCCGTCGCTCCCGGTCATGGCCGAGCAACTGGAAGTGCCGGCCGAGGCCGACCAGGACCACACGGAGCGGCACGAGGTGCTCGCACCGCTGCCCCCGGAGGTCGAGGTGCCCGCGGCGGAAGTGCCGGTGGTCGAGGAACTCCCCGCGCTCGAACCCGAGCCGGAGCCGGAGTTCGACGCCGACATCGCCGCGATCTTCAGTGAAGAAGCGAGCGAGCTGCTCGAGCAGTCCGACGCCGCGCTGTTGCGCTGGAGCCGCGACCGCGCGGACCGCAGCCAGGTGACCGAGCTGAAGCGCCTGCTGCACACGCTGAAGGGCGGCGCGCGCATGGCCGGCATCCGCGCGATGGGCGACCTGAGCCACGAGATGGAATCGTTCCTCGCCGCGCTCGAGGGCGGCGCCGTCGCGTCGGACCAGGACGCGATCGCGGTGCTGCAGGCATCGCTCGACGAGTTGCATCGCATGCGCGACACGGTCGGTGCCGGGCAGCGAATCGCTCCCGCCACTGCCCTGATCGCGCGCGTGCGGTCGGTCGCGGCGGCGTCCCGCGCGCCGGTCATCGAGCCGGTGCCGCCCGTGGAAGAAGTTGCGCCGCCGCCGGAGACCGCGATCGAACCGGCGGTCGAGGCGATCGCAGAACCGGCGCCGCCGGCAGAAGAGGCCGTTGCGGAGTTGGAGGCGGAAACCGCCTGGGAGCCGCCGGCCGCTGCAGAACACGTCCCGCCCGGATTGCCGGCGGAGTTGCCGGCGGAAGTGGCGTTCGCCGCAGAGTTGCCCACGGCCCCCGCCGAGGCGGCCGTGCCCGAGGCGCCGTTTGCGCCGCCCGCCGAGGCTCCGATGCTCCCCGGCCGCGAGCCGGCGGCGCCCGCCGAGCGCCACGAGCTGGCACGCGTCGCGGCCGACCTGCTCGACGAACTGCTCAACAACGCGGGCGAGGTGAGCATCTTCCGCGCGCGCGTCGAGCAGCAGATGACCTCGATCGAGTTCAACCTCGCCGAGCTCGGGCGCACCGTGACCCGCCTGCGCGAGCAGCTGCGCAAGCTCGAGATCGAGACGGAAGCGCAGATCCTGCACAAGCACCAGGACGAGGTGCAGGGCCGCACGGATTTCGACCCGCTCGAGCTCGACCGTTACTCGACGATCCAGCAGCTGTCGCGCGCGCTCGCCGAGTCGGTGAGCGACGTGGCGAGCATCGAAGGGCTGCTCGGCAACCTCAATCGCGAAGGGCAGAACCTGTTGCAGCAGCAGGGCCGCGTCGTCGCCGACCTGCAGAACGGGCTGATGCGCACACGCATGGTGCCGTTCCAGCGGCACGCCCAGCGCCTCACGCGCCTCGTGCGCCAGGCGGCGCAGGAGGCGGGCAAGCAGGCCGAACTCGTGGTCGAGGGCGCGAGCGGCGAACTCGACCGCCAGGTGCTCGAGCGCATGCTGCCGCCTTTCGAACACATGTTGCGCAACGCCGTGGTGCACGGCATCGAGGCGCCGGAATTGCGCCGCGAGCGCGGCAAGCCCGAGGCCGGCACGATCACCGTGCGGCTGCAGCGTGAAGGCGCCGAGGTCGTGATCGTGGTCGAGGACGACGGCGGCGGCCTGAACGTCGCGGCGATCCGCGCCAAGGCTCGCCAGATGGGCCTGCTGGGCCCCGAGCAGGACATCACCGACGAGGAAGCCCTGCAGCTCATCCTCGAGCCCGGCTTCAGCACGGCCGACCGGCTGACGCAGCAGGCGGGTCGCGGCGTCGGCATGGACGTGGTCGCCACCGAAGTGAAGAAGCTCGGCGGCGGCCTGTACATCGAATCGACGCCGGGCAAGGGCGCGCGCTTCACGATCCGCCTGCCGTTCACCCTGGCGATCACCCAGGCGCTCATCGTGCGCGTGCACGACGAGTTCTACGCGCTGCCGGTGGCCACCGTCGAGGGCGTCGCGCGACTCACGCGGGCCGAGATCGAACGGCACCTCGCCGAGGAGCAGCCGACGTTCGGGTACGGCGGCCAGGCCTACCGCTTCCAGCACCTCGGCAACTTCCTCGGTAGCGGCCCGTCGGCGCTCCCCGAGACCGACGCGGCGCTGCCGGTGATCCTGGTGCGCGCCGGCGAGCACTCCACGGCACTCGTCACCGACGAGCTGGTCGGCAGCCGCGAGATCGTGGTGAAGTCAGTCGGGCCGCAGGTGGCTTCGGTGCGCGGCATTTCGGGCGCCACCATCCTGGGCGACGGCCGCATCGTCATCATCCTCGACATGGGTGCGCTGGTCCGCTCCGAGTGGCGCGGCCGCAGCGCCGAGGCTTCGGCCCGCCCGACGCGCGACGAACGCATCTTCGTGCTGGTGGTGGATGACTCGATCACCGTGCGCCGCGTGACGCAGCGCCTGCTCGAGCGCAACGGCATGCGCGTGATGACCGCGAAGGACGGCGTGGACGCGATGGCGCTCCTGCAGGAGCACGTGCCCGACGTCATCCTGCTCGACATCGAGATGCCGCGCATGGACGGATACGAGGTCGCCGCCCACGTGCGCAACGACCCGCGGCTCGTGGACGTGCCGGTCATCATGATCACCTCGCGCGTCGGCGAGAAGCACCGCGCCCGTGCGATCGAGCTCGGCGTGGACGATTACCTCGGCAAGCCATACCAGGAGAGCCAGCTGCTCGACGCGATCGAACCGCTGGTGCTGGCGCGGCGCCGCCAGCCGCTTTAGGAGATCCCTGAATGACGGGCGCGGCCGAAGAACTCTACTGCCTGCTGGTGCCGCTCGCGGACGACCGCCTGCTGGTCCCGCGTTCGTGCGTCACGGAAGTGATCAACTACCAGGCGCCGACGCCGATGGAAGGCGCGCCGCCCTGGTACCTCGGCACCGTGGCGTGGGGCGGACGGCGCGTGCCGCTCGTCTCGTTCGAGGCTGCCTGCGGACGCAATGCGCCGCGCACCAGCGGGCGCACGCGCCTCGTGGTGATGCAGGGCATCACGCCGCACGTCGATGCCTCGGGCGGCCACTTCGCGGTGCTCACGCAGGGGTTTCCCCAGCTGGTGC
>JAGVUU010000169.1 GCA_019136105.1 Gammaproteobacteria bacterium | reverse complement strand
ATTTTCTACAGCTGCCGCGCCGAGAACGTATCGCACGCCTCGAGCGAGCCGGTCTCCATTCCCTTGCGGAACCAGCGCACGCGCTGCTCCGAACTGCCGTGCGTGAACGCGTCCGGTACCACTCGGCCCTGTGACATCTTCTGCAGCCGGTCGTCGCCGATGGCGCTCGCCGCATTCAGGCCTTCCTCGACGTCGCCCGCCTCGAGCAGTTGCCTCGAGCGCGCGGCGTGATGCGCCCAGACGCCCGCGTAGCAGTCGGCCTGCAGTTCCATGCGCACCGAGAGCTCGTTCGCCTCGACCTTGCCCGCCCGCTGCTGGGCCGCGTGCACCTTCTCGGCTGTGCCCGCCAGGTTCTGCACGTGGTGGCCGACCTCGTGCGCGATCACGTAGGCCTGCGCGAAATCGCCGGGCGCGCCGAAGCGCTGCGACAGGTCGTTGTAGAACGACATGTCGATGTACACCTTCTGGTCGAGCGGGCAGTAGAACGGCCCCATCGCCGATTCCGCCGTGCCGCAGCCCGATTGCACGACCCCGTTGAACAGCACCAGCGTCGGTTCGGCGTACTGCACGCCGTACTGCGGCAGGATCGCGTTCCACGTTTCCTCGGTGTCGGCGAGGACGACGGCCGTCATCTCACGCAGGGCCGCTTCCTGCGGGCTCTCCTGGTAGGGCTGCGTGCTCTCCTGCATCTGCGTCTCGGGCGCCTGCGTGGCGACGCCGAGGAAGGGCAGGGGGTTGATGCCGAGCAGGCTCAGCACCACGAGGAACAGCACGCCGCCGAGGCTCAGGCCCACGCCGGTGCGCACGGGTCGCATGCCGCGACGATCTTCGATGTTGCTGCTCTGGCGGCGGCCGCGGATGTCCATGGTCGGTTTCTCCCTCTCGGTTGACGCGCACCCCGGAGCGGGAGATTACGTGAATCGCGGCCGCTACCCCAACCCTCACCCGCGAAGCGGGAGAGGGAGGGGTGGCTGGAGGCGGGGAGAGGCTAGAGGTTGCGCGGATCCTCGGCCGCGGACTCGACCCACACGCCGCGGGTGCACTGCAGCAACCTGGTGCCGCTCACGACATACGTGCCGTGCTGGTATCCGGTGCCATTGAACCAGCACACGGGCTCGCCCGGGACCTGCTGGAGGATGACGTCGGTGTCCTCGTCCTCTTCCTCGGCGATCGGCGAGTTCTTGAGCTCGGGATCCTGCGCGCCGACATGGGGGATCGATGCGTGATGCGTCATGGCGGTGCTCCCGTTTTGGTTGGATACGAGGGCCTGCAATTCGATCTTAGCCCCGCCGCGCCCGGAAAACAGGGGACATTCACCTATTTAAGAAATCCGGTGAATGTCCCCGATTTTTCACATTTCCGGGGGCTCGGCCGCCAGTGGTTTCTCCTTCTCGGGGATCTCGGTCATGGTGGCCTCGGTAAGCAGGAGCACGCTCGCCACGGAGACGGCGTTCTCGAGCGCCACCCGCACCACCTTGGTCGGGTCCACGATGCCGGCCGCGTAGAGGTCCACGTACTCGCCACGGGCCGCGTCGAAACCCTCGGCGCCCTTGCTCTCGAGCATACGGTGCACGACGACGCCGCCGTCCGTGGCCGAGTTCTCCGCGATCTGCCTCGCCGGCGCCTCGAGCGCGCGGCGCAGGCACTGCACGCCGGTCCGCTCGTCGCCGGTGCAGGCAGCCTCGACCTTGGCCACGGCATCCACGCAGCGCAGCAGCGCGAGTCCGCCGCCCGGTACGATGCCTTCGGCGACCGCGGCCTTGGTGGAAGCGATCGCGTCGTCCAGCGCGTCCTTCTTCGACTTCATCTCCGACTCCGACGGCGCACCGACGCGGATCACCGCGACGCCGCCCGCGAGCTTGGCGAGCCGCTCCTCGAGCTTCTCCTTGTCGTAGTCGCTGGTGGATTTCTCGATCTCGCGGCGGATCTGCGCCATGCGCCCCTCGATCGCCTTGCGGTCGCCCGCGCCGCCGATGATCGTGGTGGAGTCCTTGTCCACCACCACGCGCTTGGCCCGGCCGAGCTGCGTCAACTGCACGTCCTCGAGCTTGAGGCCCAGGTCCTCCGAGACCAGCTCGCCGCCCGTGAGCGCCGCCATGTCGGCGAGCATCGCCTTGCGCCGGTCGCCGAAGCCGGGTGCCTTCACGGCGACGCAACGCAGCACGCCGCGGATCTGGTTCACGATCAGCGTCGCCAGCGCCTCGCCCTCGAAATCGTCGGCCACCAGGAGCAGCGGCCGCCCGGACTTCGCAGCACGTACGGCTCGTCGAGCACCGATTCCATCTTTTCGGCATCCGTGACGAAGTAGGGCGAGGTGTAGCCGCGGTCGAACTGCATGCCCTCGACGACCTCGAGCACTGTCTCGGTGGTCTTCGATTCCTCGACGGTGATGACGCCCTCGCCACCGACTTTCTCCATCGCGTCGGCAACGAGCTCGCCGATGGTCTCGTCATTGTGGGCGGAGATCGTGGCGACCTGCGCCTTCTCCTTGCGGCTGCTCACCTTGCGCGACAGCTGCTTCAGCGCTTCCACCGCCGCGGCGAGGCCCTTGTCGAGCCCGCGTTTCAGGTCGATGGCGCTCGCGCCCGCGGTGACGTTGCGCACGCCGTCCGCGAAGATCGCGTGGGCGAGGATCGTTGCGGTGCTGGTGCCGTCGCCCACCACGTCACCGGTCTTCTCGGCCGCCTGGCGCAGCATCTGCGCGCCGAGGTTCAGCTCCGGATCCTCGAGGTCGAACTCCTTGGCGATGGTGACGCCGTCGTTGCAGACGAGCGGGGTGCCCCACTTCTTCTGGATCAGGACCGATTTCGACCTGGGGCCGAGCGTGATGCGCACCGCCTCGGCCAGCTGGGTGGTGCCGCGCAGGATCTTCTCCCGCGCCGCCGACCGGAACAGGACCTGCTTGTGGGCCATGGCCGTCTCCGTGTGCCGCCGATGGCTCGATTCTTGGCCCGCCCCGGCGCCGCTGGAATACGCAAATGAGGCAATCGGCCCGTACAATCGGCCCCATGCAGCCGTGGACCTTCGATTTCCTCCGCCGCCAGATCGTGGGCATCGACTCTTCGTTCGAGACCCCGTTCGGCCGGCGGCTGATGGTGTATTGCGACTACACCGCCTCGGGCCGCTGCCTGGTGTTCGTGGAGCGCTACCTGCAGACCCTGCAGCGCATCTACGCCAACACCCACACCGAGGATGACATCACCGGCCGCAGCATGAGCCGCCTGCTGCACGAGGCCGAGGCCACGATCAAGTCGGCCCTGAACGCCGGACCGGACGGCCGCATCGTCGCGTGCGGCACCGGTGCGACGGGCGCCATCGACAAGCTGCAGCAGATCATCGGCGTCGCCCTGCCGCCGGCAACGCGCCGCGTGCTCGGCGAAGAGCTGCGCCAGTTCCTCGGTGACGACAGGTTCGAGGCGTTTCGCGCGTTCCAGCAGTCGCACCAGCCGGTGGTGTTCGTGGGCCCCTACGAGCACCACTCGAACGAGGTCACCTGGCGCCAGGGCCTCGCCACCGTCGTCGAGGTTAACCTCGCGCCCGACGGTGGCGTGGATCTCGCGCACCTCGAGTCGCTGCTCAAGGACCCGCAGTACCAGGGCCGCCTGCGCATCGGATCGTTCTCGGCCGCGTCCAACGTCACCGGCATGCGCTCGCCCGTGCGCGATATCGCGCGCCTGCTCCACAAGTACGGCGCCCATGCCTGCTTCGACTACGCGGCGAGCGGCCCGTACGTCGAGATCGACATGAATCCGCCACGTGACTCGGACGGCGGCGACGCCTCGCTCGATGCCGTGTTCCTGTCGCCGCACAAATTCCTGGGCGGCCCGGGTTCGAGCGGCGTGCTGGTGTTCAACGAGCGCCTGTACCAGCGCGATCTCCCGCCGAGCGTCGCGGGAGGCGGCACCGTCGAT
>JAGVUU010000179.1 GCA_019136105.1 Gammaproteobacteria bacterium | reverse complement strand
GCGAGTTGAAGGCGGCCGTGCAGGCGAACCACGCGCGCTCGGGCTCGGTCGTGGTACTCGATGTGCAGACCGGCGAAGTACTCGCGATGGTGAGCCAGCCGGCGTTCAACCCGAACGACCGCGAGCAGTACGCCGCATCGCGTTACCGCAACCGCGCGACGAACGACTTCTTCGAGCCGGGCTCGAGCATCAAGCCGTTCGTGTACGCCGCGGCCTTCGAGAGCGGCCGCTACCACCCCGACACGCTGATCGAGACCGGCCCGGGCATGATGCGGGTCGGCTCCAAGACGGTGAAGGACAAGCACAACCTCGGCACGATCGACGTCACCACCGCGCTCGCCAAGTCGTCGAACGTCGCCGTGGTGAAGGTCGCCCTGTCGCTGAAGCCGCAGGACATGCGCAGCATGCTCGACCGGCTGGGCTTCGGCAGCGTGACGGGCTCGGGCTTTCCCGGTGAGTCGGCCGGCATCCTCACGAGCGCAGAGCACTGGCGCAACATCCACCAGGCGACGTTGTCCTATGGCTACGGCCTGTCGGTGACGCCGCTGCAACTCGCGCAGGCGTACTCGGTGCTCGCGTCGGGCGGCGTCCGCAGGCCGGTGAGCCTGCGCAAGGTCGACGCGCCGCCACCGGGCGAGCGCGTGCTGGACGACGGCGTCGCCGCCGAGCTCGTCACGATGATGGAAGAGGTGGTCGGCGATGAGGGAACGGCGCGCCGCGCGCGCGTCCTCGGGTACCGCGTTGCCGGCAAGACGGGCACTGCCTGGAAGGCGTCCGACACGGGCGGTTACTCCACCAACAAGTACCGAGGTGGCGGCGCCGGTGTTCTCGGCGGTGATGTCCGGCGCGCTGCGCCTGCTCGCGATCCCGCCCGACGACCTGCAGCGCATGCCGGCGACCACGCTCGTGCAGGCGCAGGATCCGTGGTGACCCGTGGCGAGGGCACAGGCATGAACGCCGTGGCAGAGGCCGCCACGCCGGTGTACCGCGCGACGCTCGGGTCGCTGCTCGAGGGGTTCGCGCAGCCGCTGCGCGACGTCGAGCTCACCGACCTCGCATTCGACAGCCGGCAGGTCACGCCCGGCGCAGCATTTCTCGCGTGCCAGGGCCGCACGTCGCACGGTCTCGCGCACGCGGCGGCTGCCATCCAGCGCGGCGCGGTTGCAGTGCTGTGGGAGCCCGTGGAGGGCGTCGAGGCGCCGGCATTGCCGCCGAACGTCGCCGTGCTCGCGGTCCCGGGCCTGCGTCGCCTCGCGGGCGAGCTGGCCGACCGCTTCTTCGGCCGTCCGTCGGCCGAATTGCGCGTGGCCGGTTTCACCGGCACGAATGGCAAGACCACCTGCGCCTACCTGCTCGCGCAGGCGGCGGACCTGGTCGGCCGCCGCGGCATGTACCTCGGCACCATCGGTTTCGGGCGCCCGGGCGCACTGAGCGAGCCGGGCCTCACGACGCCGGACGTCGTGAGCGTCCACCGCCGGCTGGCTGCGGCGCGCGATGCCGGCGCACGCACGATGAGCCTCGAAGTGTCCTCCCACGCGCTCGACCAGGAACGCGTCGCGGCCGTCCGCTTCGACACCGCGGTGTTCACCAACCTCACCCGCGACCACCTCGATTACCACGGCACGCTCGAAGCTTACGGCGAAGCCAAGGCGCGCCTGTTCCGCATGCCCGGCCTGCAGCGCGCGGTCATCAACGTGCGCGACGAATTCGGCGCGCGCCTGGCCACGACGATCGATCCGTCGGTCGAGCGCGTGTTGTTCGCGGCGTCGAACGAGCTGTGGATCGAGCCGGGTGCCGGCTGGATCCGCCTGCCCGAAATGCGCGCGACGCCTGCGGGCCTCACGCTGCACGTCGAAAGCAGCTGGGGCGCCGGCACGCTGCGCTCGCGCCTCGTCGGCGAATTCAATGCCGAGAACCTGCTCGCCGTGCTCGGCGTGCTGCTCGGCTGGGGTGTGCCGCTGCAGCAGGCCCTCATCGCGCTCTCGACCTGCGTGGCGCCGCCCGGGCGCATGGAAGCCTTCGGCGGCGGCGCGCAGCCGCTCGCGCTCGTGGACTACGCGCACTCCCCGGATGCCCTCGCCAAGGTGCTCGACGCCGCCCGTGCCCACGCGCGCGGCCGCGTGTTCTGCGTCTTCGGCTGCGGTGGCGATCGCGACCCCGGCAAGCGGCCGATGATGGGCGCCATCGCCGAGAGCCACGCCGATGTGGTCGTCGTCACGGACGACAATCCGCGCACGGAAGACTCGCGCGCCATCCTCGAGCAGATCCTCGGCGGCATGCGGGAGCCCGACGCGGCGCACGTCATTGGCGACCGCGCCGAGGCGATCCACTACGCACTGGCCGAAGCTGACGCCGGCGACGTCGTGGTGGTCGCGGGCAAGGGCCATGAGGACTGCCAGGTCGTGGGCACCGAGTCGCGGCCGTTCAGCGACCGCGCGGTGGTGCTCGGCGCGCTCGGGGAGGAAGCATGATCCGCGACCTCGCCGAACTCGCGCGCGTGACCGGCGGAGTGCTGACCGGCTCGAACGCCGCGTTCGGTGCCGTGATCTCGGATTCGCGCGCGCTCGAGCCCGGCGCGCTGTTCGTCGCGCTGCGCGGCGAGCGCTTCGACGGTCACCAGTTCGTGCCCGAGGCGCAGCAGAAGGCCGCAGCGGGTGCGCTCGTCGAGCGCCAGGTCGCGACGCAGTTGCCGCAGGTCATCGTGCGCGACGCGCTCGCCGGGCTCGCCGGGTTCGCGGCAGCGTGGCGTCGCGACTTCGACGGCAGGGTAGTCGGCATCACCGGCAGCAACGGCAAGACCACCGTCAAGGAGATGATCGGCTCGATCCTCGCCTGTGAGGGCCCGACGCTGGTGACGCAGGGCAACCTGAACAACCACATCGGCGTGCCGCTCACGCTCTGCCGGCTCGAGGCCGCGCACCGTTACGCGGTGATCGAGATGGGCGCCAACCACCAGCGCGAGATCGCGCACCTCGCCGGGCTCGCGCGGCCCGACGTCGGGCTCGTGATCAACGCCGGTCCCGCGCACCTCGAGGGCTTCGGCGGCCTCGACGGCGTGGCGAAGGGCAAGGGCGAGATGTTCGAGGCGCTCGGCCTCGACGGCACCGCGGTCATCAATGCGGACGACCGGTTCGCCGCGTTCTGGCACGGGCTCGCACGCGGCGCGGGCCGCATCCTGACGTTCGGG